>JBGORM010000002.1:300000-587258 GCA_041538185.1 Melioribacteraceae bacterium 4301-Me
CACGACAATTTTGTTAGTGATAAAAATTCTTTATTTTCATATTAAGATTTAATATTACCAAGTCGTTTGGGAGTTAAGTATGGCAAATCTAGAAAATTCAAAAGATTATTTGAAGGAAAACTTAAACGATTGGCAGGAAAATACTTATAACATTTTTACCTCAAATTATCCTGAAAGACAAAAAGAATTTACAACCCAGTCTTTTACACCTGTTAAAGCTGTTTATTCGCCTTTAGATATTGAGTGTGAAAAATATAACGAAAAAGTTGGTTATCCTGGTAAATATCCTTTCACTCGTGGCATTTATCCTACAATGTACAGGGGCAGGTTATGGACTATGAGGCAGTATGCCGGATTTGGTACAGCAAAAACATCTAACGAAAGATTTAGATATTTATTATCGCAAGGACAAACCGGATTATCTGTTGCGTTTGATTTACCCACTCAAATTGGATATGATAGCGATCATCCAATGGCATTTGGTGAAGTAGGTAAAGTTGGTGTTGCAATCGATACACTTGCAGATATGGAAATTTTATTTAATCAGATACCTCTTGATAAAGTATCTACATCAATGACAATAAATGCGCCGGCATCAATTTTATTGGCAATGTATATTGCAGTAGCTGAGAAAAGAGGAATTCCTAGAAATAAAATTAGCGGAACAATTCAAAATGATATTTTGAAAGAGTATATTGCAAGAGGCACATACATTTTCCCACCTAAACCGTCAATGAGACTTGTTACCGATGTATTTGATTTTTGCTCGAAGGAAGTTCCTAAATGGAACGCAATATCAATTTCGGGTTATCACATTAGAGAAGCAGGTTCAACTGCTGCACAAGAAGTCGGCTTTACACTTGCTAATGCTATTGAATATGTTAGTTCTGCAATTAAAGCTGGATTAAACGTGGACGATTTTGCAAGTCAACTTTCGTTTTTTTTTAATGCTCATAATGATTTGTTAGAGGAAGTTGCAAAATTTAGAGCCGCAAGAAGATTGTGGTCTAAAATAATTAAAGAAAGATTTGGTGCAAAAGAAGAAAAATCAATGATGTTGCGTTTCCATGCTCAAACAGCGGGTTCCGCTTTAACTGCTCAACAGCCAGATAATAACATTGTTAGAGTTACAATTCAAGCCTTAGCTGCTGTTCTTGGTGGTGCTCAAAGTCTGCATACAAATTCAAAAGATGAGGCTTTGGCATTGCCTACAGAAGAGTCGGCTAAAATTGCTCTTAGGACACAACAAATAATTGCTTTTGAAAGCGGGGTTACTAATACAATCGATCCTCTTGCGGGCTCTTATTATATTGAGTATTTAACGGACCATATAGAAAAAGAAGCATACGATTATATCAACAAAATTGATTCATTGGGCGGTGTAATTAATGCTATTGAATCCGGCTATATTCAAACTGAAATTCAAAAATCAGCTTATAAATTTAATAGAGAGCTTGAAAGCGGTGAAAGAATTGTTGTGGGCGTTAATAAATTTATTGAAGAGCAGAATCATAAGGAAAATTTATTAAAAATTGATGAAGAGCAACAGAAAAATCAAATTAAATTCTTAAATACAATCCGCTCACAAAGAAATAATGATTTGGTGAAAGAAAAATTATCTCAGTTGAAAAATGCTGCAGAAGGTGATACTAACTTAATTCCTTTTATTTTAGAAGCTGTGAAAGTTTATTCATCTGTAGGTGAAATATGTGATACTTTAAGAGCAGTCTTTGGAGAGTATAAAGAAAAGGTTATTATTTAAAAAAATTTTTTCAAAACATACTGAGCAGAAAATGGAAATAACCCACATTGAACATATTGGCATTGCTGTCGAGAATCTTCAAGAAGCAATTAAATTTTATGAAAATGTACTTGGATTAAAATGCTATGCTATTGAAGAAGTAAAAGACCAAAAAGTAAAAACTGCCTTCTTTTTAGTTGGTCAAACTAAAATTGAATTACTCGAATCTACTTCCGAAGATGGACCAATTAATAAATTTATTAAGAAAAAAGGTGAGGGTATTCACCACATCGCTTTTTATGTAAAAGATGGACTTCAGCAAGCGCTTGACCAAATGAATTCAAAAGGAATTCAATTAGTTGACAATCAACCACGAAAAGGTGCTGAGAATATGAATATTGCATTTATACATCCAAAATCAACTAACGGCGTTTTAATAGAACTTTGTGAAGATAAGTCCTAAAAAATCTCCTTTTATTCAATAAACTCAAATAATATTTTTGTTGCAAAAAGATAATACAGCATGAAGAAAATTGTTTTTTTATCCATTTTATTTTGTATAGTAAATTTTTCTTACTCTCAAACCGGTGGAGAAATTTGTTCAAAAGGAAAAACTGAGTTATACAACAAACTCTTAAAAGAAGGCAAGCTAAATTATCCTGGCGATTCAAATATTGATGTAACTTACTATAAACTTGATTTGAGATTAAGCTTCCAACCAAATTTTTTAAATGGGGTTGTAACCGTAAAAGCAAGGGCAGTTAATAATGGGGTAGACTCTATTTTTTTAGATCTTAAAAATAATATGGTTGTAAGCAGTGTAAAAAGTGGTAATGAAAATTTAGCTTTCAATCAAACATCGGATAATAAACTAAATATTAGGTTCAACAGAATTTATAATTTAGGTGAAGAGTTTGAAATAAGTATTTACTACAGCGGTGTGCCGCAGCAAACAGGTTTTCAAAGCTTCAGTTTTGCTTCCCATAATGATTATCCAATTATTTCTTCATTAAGTGAACCCTACGGCGCAAGTGACTGGTGGCCATGCAAAGATACCCCCGCTGATAAGGCAGATTCAGCTGATATATGGATAACAGCAGATTCGATTTTTTATTCAGTTTCCAATGGAATATTGACAGAAATAAAAAGCAATAACGATGGCACGAAAACTTTTAAATGGAAGGAACGTTATCCAATTGCTCAGTATCTTATTTCTATAGCAATGACAAATTATCACATTTATAATTCCAGCTTTGAGTACGAACCTGGAAAATTTATGCCTGTGGTTCACTATACTTATCCAGAGCTGTGGAACACTACCGTGAAATCACAATTAGATGCAACTTTAGATGCCTTAAGAATTTATAGTGATAAGTTTGGTCCATATCCCTTCTTAAAAGAGAAATATGGACATGCTCAGTTTACTTGGGGCGGAGGTATGGAACATCAAACTTGTACCTCAGCTTTTAGCTTTGATGAGTCATTAGTTGCACATGAACTTGCTCATCAATGGTTTGGTGATAAAGTAACTTGCAAGGATTGGCAAAATATTTGGCTAAACGAAGGATTTGCTACTTATTCTGAAGCAATTTATCAAGAGTATAAATATGGAGAGGAAAATTTTAAAAACCGAATTAGAAATATTTTTAATGCTGCTTTACAGGCAAAAGGGACGGTTTATGTTCAAGATATTAGTTCTGTCAATTCAATCTTCGACTACAATCGTTCCTATGCAAAAGGAGCTGCGGTTTTACATATGTTGAGAGGTATTGTTGGTGATAGCAGCTTTTATGAAATTCTTCGCTCTTATCTAAACGATTCTAAATTAGCCTACGCTACCGCTACTACAGAAGATTTTGAAAGCATTGCAGAAAAAATTACAGGACAAGATTTAAGTTATTTTTTTTCTGAATGGATTTATGGAACTGGCTACCCCAAATATATTGTAAATTGGGGATGGACAGAAATTTCACCCAGTAATTATCAGTTGCAAATAAGAATTAGCCAATCTATAAATGCTAACCCAACCTTTTTTACTATGCCCATCCAAGTTAAAATTACAGGTAAAAATTTTTCTGATACTACCTTTACATTATTTAATAATCAAGCTGAACAAACGTTTTACAAAAATGTTAGCTTTAAGCCGGACAGTTTAATTCTTGATCCTAATAACTTTATACTAAAAAACATTTCCGTTTCTACAACTATTAATAGAATTGTTACTCTTCCAACTGAATTTCAGCTGTTTCAAAATTATCCGAACCCCTTTAATTCGACAACAAAAATTAAGTTTACAATTCCAAGTGATGCTAATATGTCCTTAACCAATTTAACAGTTTACGATGTGGTTGGTCGTAAAGTTGCTGTGTTAATAAATAAGAACCTTGAGGCAGGCATTTACGAGTTAACATTTAATAAGACCGAACTGCCAAGTGGTGTTTATTTTTACAAATTAACTGTTGGAAATTACGAGAGTACAAAAAAAATGATTCTATTAAAATGAATTTGCTGACTTTATCGCACTTAGCATTTCATTTGAGTAATTGAAATCCACATATAAAAAATAACTAAAAAGCTAATCCGAAAAATTCATTAGTAGTAATAATTTTTTGGGGCTTAATTTATCTTATTGCTGAGTATATCTTAACTGAGAGAATCCGTATGAAAATTTTCAAATAAAAAACACAATTCATATTTTGTTGTTGTGAGAAATTAATCATAGGTGGCTGTAATGGTAAAATATTCAATTATAATTCCAATGTTTTTGTGCTTCTCAACTTTATATGCTGGATTTACTTTTGTCGGGAAAATTAAAAATTACAACGTCTTCCCAAATAAAGTTGAATTCACACTTACCAATGCGAATTTAATTATTTATGTAGTAGACCAAAACATCTTAAGATTTAGGTACACAAATCAAGGTGAGTTCTCAAACGCACCATCTTACGCAGTAATTTTTCAACAGCCTGAAAAAGTTAATTTTCTGTTTAATGAAGAATCCGATAAGTTTGTTATAAAGACCACCGAATTAATTGTACAGATAAAAAAAGATCCTTGCAGAATTTCTATTTTTGATAATAAAATGAATTTACTAAATAAAGATGATGAGTACTACGGTGTAAGTTTCGATAATGATGAGGTAAGATGTTTTAAAAAATTATTCGATGGCGAAAAGTTTTATGGATTGGGTGAGAAGTCCGATCAATTACTTAAGAACGGAAATCAATACACAATGTGGAATTCCGATTTTCCGGCTTATAACAGCAAAAGAGACCCATTATATGTTTCAATTCCTTTTTTCATTGGAATTAGAAACTACAGGGCATACGGAATTTTTTTTGATAATACTTATAAATCATATTTCAACATGGGTGCAAGCAATAAAGAATTTTATTGGTTTGGTGCAGATAAAGGTGAAATGGATTATTATTTTATTTATGGACCGCAAATTAAAAGGGTTATTACTTCCTATACCATGCTCACAGGAAAAATTGAACTGCCTCCTTTATGGTCTTTGGGTTACCAACAAAGTAGATGGAGTTATTATCCTGAAACTACAGTAAGAAGAATTGCACAATCATTTAGAGATTATGAAATCCCTTGTGATGCTATTTATCTCGATATTGATTACATGGACGGCTACCGTGTTTTCACATGGGATAAAGAGAAATTTCCTAATCCGACTAAAATGATAAACGACCTAAAAGCGAAAGGATTTAAACTAATAACGATAATTGATCCTGGTGTAAAGGCTGATACAGAATATTTTGCTGCTAAAGAAGGAGTAGAAAACGATCTTTTCGTAAAATACCCAAATGGTAAATTTTATGAGGGTCAAGTTTGGCCATCTTGGTCATACTTTCCCGATTTTACTTATGACAAAACTATAAACTGGTGGGGAGATAAACTATCCATACTTCTTAAAGATGGTATCGAAGGATTTTGGAATGATATGAATGAACCTGCTGTGTGGGGACAAGCATTTCCTGACATTGTTCAATTTAGCGATAATGGTTTTGGTGCTGACCATAAAAAAATTCATAATGTTTATGCACTCCAAATGGCTAAGGCTACTAGGGAAGGAGTTAGAAAATATTCTCCAAATAAACGTCATTTCATTCTTACAAGAGCGGGCTTTTCTGGCATTCAAAGGTACTCTGCAGTTTGGACGGGAGATAGTGAGTCGAATGAAGAACATCTTAAGTTGGCTTGCATTATGCCACAAAATCTGGGTTTAAGCGGTGTGCCTTTTATCGGGACTGACGTTGGTGGCTTTATAGGTGAGCCCACTGCAAGACTTTATGTAAGATGGATGCAGCTTGGTTCATTTACACCTTTTTTCCGTGCTCATTCAGAATTTAATTCGAGAGCTAAAGAACCTTTTGCATTTGACCCCAATACACGCTCACTTGTAAGAGATATTATAAGATTTCGTTACCAATTACTGCCATATTTATATAATGAGTTTTATAACGCTTCTGTAACTGGTCTACCTATAATGAAACCAATGTTCTTAAATTACCAAAACGACGAAAACTGCTATTCTTACGATTCTCAATTGCAATTTATGCTTGGAGATAATTTGCTAATTGCACCTGTATTATCGTCTACTGACAATTTTAAAAAATTATATCTGCCAGGAGGAAAATGGTACAGCTTTAATGAAAATAAGACTTATGATGGCTCAAATTGGATAATCGTAAACGCACCTATAGAACAAATACCAATTTTTATACGACAGGGTGGTTTTGTGCCTATGCAAGATGTTCAGAATTTTGTGGGTGAGAAAAAAATAGATGAGCTTCAAGTATTACTTTTTCCTTCACCCAAAAGCGAGTATCAGTTATACCAAGATGATGGTATAAGTTACGATTATACCAGCGGCAAATATTCAATTACAAAATTTAGCGAAGAACTATCCAATAACAAGTTAAAAATTCACATTACAACTGAACATGACGGTTATAATACCGGATTAAAAAATTACCTATTCAAAATATTAGCAGTCTCTGCTCCAAAGGCTGTTTATGTAAATAATGAAAGGATAAGTGATAATAAAAAAAATGACTACAAAACAAACAATCAATTCAATTTCGATAAGGAAAAATCAATCCTTAACATAAAGACTAATTATAGCAAAAAATTAGAAATACAAATTGAATTCTAAAATGATATTTCTTTGATAAACCATTAAAGATTGTTCATGAAAAAAATATACATAAAAAAATTACTTTTATTACCCATTCTTATTTTTTTAGTTAACTCATTGAAAGGTGAAAAATTGCGTATTAACGAGCAGAATAATTCATTGGCTGCTGCAGAGACCAATAAATTTATACAGAAACAAAAACTACTCGATAAAATTTATTCGGATAAAAAACTTGGTTCTTTTTTTAGTGACGGCAAAACTTATTTTAGACTGTTTGCCCCAAATGCTGTAGCCGTCAAACTTTGTATTTTTAAACAACCTGAGGATGCAACAGCTAAAGAATACTCAATGATAAAGGATACAAATGGCGTGTGGGAAAAAACATTTGATGGCAATCTCAAAGGAATTTACTACGGATATAAAGTTTATCACGAAGGAGAAAATCTTGATGATAATTCAAAAGAACTTTGCATCGACCCATACTCGAAGGCTGTTGCTACTTATACAACATATATGAATCCTCGCAAATCTATTGTTTATGAAGATAGCTACGATTGGGAAGGTGACAATTGGGTTCAGCGGGATTGGCGTGACCTAATAATCTATGAGATGCACATTCGCGATATGACCGCTGACCCTTCTTCTGGTGCAAAACATCCGGGCACTTATAAAGGGTTAATTGAAAAAGGAAATATAGGCGGAATTAATTATATAAAATCTCTTGGTATTAATACAGTTGAATTATTGCCCTCTCAAGATTTTGGATATATAGAAATACCGTATAAGAAAAAGTTCAAAGGTATGTTTAACACTTGGAATCCTTATGAAAGGAATCATTGGGGTTATATGACTGCAGCATTTTTTGCCCCGGCTTCTTATTATGCTGAAGATTGGGCAGAGTTGAAATGGAATGCCTGGATGGGGAAAGATGGAAAGCAAGTGAAAGAATTTAAAGATATGATTAAAGCCTTTCACAAAGAGGGAATTGGTGTAATAATGGATGTTGTTTATAACCATTTATCCGAATATGAAATTGGTAATCTTAAACAAATTGATAAAGAATATTATTTTAGACTTGATGACAAAGGAAATTTTATTGCTGAAAGTTACTGTGGCAACGATATTAAAACTGAACGACCAATGGTACGGCGTCTTATTATTGAAAGCGTTTTATACTGGATGAAGGAATATCACATTGACGGTTTTCGTTTTGACTTAGGAAAATTAATTGATTGGGAAACAATAGAAGATATTATCAAAGAAGCAAAAAAAATAAATCCATATGCTGTTTTTGTTTGTGAGCCTTGGGGCGGCGGTTATGACCCGCAAGGTTTTTCAATTAGAGGCTGGGGTTCATGGAATGACCAGATACGCAATGGAATTAAAGGAGAAAATCCTTTTGACGGTCTCGGTTGGATATTTGGAAAATGGTATGGCAATAATAATTTGAACCGTATTAAAAGTTATGTAAACGGTACTTTAGTAAGAGATTATCTGGGATTATTTCAAAAAAAAGAACATTCTGTAAACTACCTCGAATCACACGATGGATATACTTTAGGCGATTTTATTAGAATAGCAACGGGTGAATTAAAAGCAAATAAAATTATTAAAAATGTTGATAAAAATGTTGAACTTACTCCTCTTCAATTGAAGCTCAATAAGTTAGCTGCACTGTTTTTGCTTACTTCGCAAGGAATTGTAATGATTTCTGAAGGACAGGAATTTGCAAGAAGTAAAGTTATACCTTATGATATTTCAGTCCCAGATTCTAACAAAGGGAGAATAGATAACAATTCGTATAATAAAGACAATTCTACAAATTATATAAACTATCGACACGCAGAAATTAATAAGGAATTATTAGAGTATTATAAAGGACTTATTAAACTAAGAAACACCTATTCTGCATTTAGGCGTGCGGATTATAAAGAGATTAATTTTATTGAAAATGAAGTTAGTAATTTTGCTTTAGCTTATACCGTTTCTTTTGAAAACGATACATTTTTTGTGGCTTTCAATCCAGATCAGAAAAAAAAGATAATATTCAATTTACCTAAAGGCTCTTGGCAATTATTAGTTAACGAACAAAAAGCTGGTATAGAGCCAATTACTATTCAAAAAGATAAGATTGTTCTTGAGCCAATATCTGGTATGGTACTAAAAAAAAATTAAACTAAAAAGAAATGAATTTTTTACTGAAGGTCTTATTAATCCAGTCAGTTCAGCGAACCGACTTACTTCATCTTTCTTGATGGCAATAAAAATCAGCTATACAGAATTTTCCGTTTTGAAGCACATATCAGAAAATATTATCTGCTGGGATTTGATGTTTTCTTAATTCTCTTGAAACAATTTTTGTGATTTTTATAAGCTTGCTTTTAATGTTTAAACTAATACTCTTGTTGAATTATTACTAACTCACCTAAATACTGGCTTAAATTATTTTCAACACAAAAAGTCCATAAGGTGTTAAACTCAAGAATAAGGTTTCTTTGACTCGTCAAACGGGTTTGACCTTATTTTTTTCTTCTAAACCTTAGTAACTCTGACTTTAGGTTTGATGTAATTGTTAATCACGGTAGGGCTGCGTGCTCTAGCCCAAGCATTAGTTTTCATTTCTGTAGGGGCAAGGTCCTCTTGCCCTCTTTTCTTCGTGGGTGGTGAATTCTCATTTTATTTTTATGTAACCTTAGTAACATCACTTAACAAAAATGAAGTTTAACCTTATTACCTTATCCTTAATTTTTCTTTTAAGCGGTGAATTCTTATTTAGCCTAAATTATTCATTAGAAAATTTTTTCTTGAACGCTGTAGTCGAGGAGACCTCGACCCTACAGTATGTATAATAATATGGGTTATTTGCAACCCCAAAAAGAAACGATTTTTTTGCCGAAGGCATTATTAATCCAGTCGGTTCAGCGAACCGACTTACTATTATCTGCCTTAAGCTATTGTGTTACGGCATGTATGAGCGTTGAAAATCTACCATTCCGTGGAGGGCAAATTTTCCTGGGGCTGTCTAAAAAGTAAGATTTTTTAAAAAATAGAACACCGACAACACAGATTTTAACGGATTTTCACGGATTTTAAAATTGAAAAATTACTTTTTTAGACAGCCCCTAGCCTTTGGCTAAATGGGAAATTTGGGACTAACTAAAAATTACTTTCTTTAATGAGGATTCAACTGCCAATTTGAATTGAGTTAGATTTACTGGCTTCTTAAAAACATAATCGACGCCTAATTCTTTATAGTCTGCTTCAACTTCTGAATTTATGTCGCTGCTTAAGATAATAATAGGTGGTTTTACCTTTAAATCTGATATTGCAATTTGTTTAACCAAATCAAAGCCGGTCATTATCGGCATTTTGTGATCAGTAATAACAAGGGCTGGTGAAGTTTGTTTTATCATTTCAAGAGCTTCTTTTCCGTTCGAAGCTTCTATAATAGAAAATTCTGGGAATAAACTTTTAAATAGTTTTGAGTAAAGTAATCGGTCTGTCTTAGCATCATCAACAAGCAAAATATTGGTAGAAGAAATTGGTATTGTGAAAAAGAACGTTGAACCTTTATTAAGTTCACTTTCCACCCAAATTTCACCACCATGTTTTAAGACTATATCATGCACCAGCGAAAGCCCAAGTCCGCTGCCTTTTTCTCCAGCAGTTCCTGGTGTGGTAAATTTTGTATCAATCTTAAATAACTTCGGTAAATCTTCCTTTTTAATGCCTACACCTTCATCCTTCACGTAAAATTTTACTTTCCTTTCAGAAGCTATAAGTTCGCCGCCAACTGTAATTGTACTATCTCTATTCGAAAATTTAATTGCATTCGAAATCAAATTATTGAATACCTGCAACAACAGATTAATATCTGCATGAACATATAAGTCTTTATTTAGTTCTGATTTGAGCTCTATATTTTTCTGTAGAGCTGCGCCTGATAAAATCTCAAAAACATTATTAACAATAGCAGTAGCATTAATTCTTTCCGGTTCAAATTTTATTCTACCAGTTTGCAGTCTTGTCCAATCCAATAACGAATTTACCAAAGCAAGCATGCTTTTAGACGATTGCTGAATAAACTCAATATATTTTCTTTTTCTTGCCTCATCTAAATCGCTTTCTGTAAGTAAGATATCAGTATAGCCTAAAATGGAACTAAAAGGTGTTCTCAAATCGTGTGATATAATTGAAATGAATCTGTCTTTTGTTTCGTTAAGTTCTTTGAGTTCGCGTGCAGACTTTTTAAGATTTTCTTCTGCTCTTTTGCTCATGGTTATATCTGTCACAACACCAAATATTTTTTTTGGTTTCCCATCCTTATCTCTTATTACGTTAATTTTGTTTTCAATCCAAACTATATTGCCAAGTGTATCCAAAATGCGGTATTCAAAACTTTCGAATTTTCTTGCTGAGTCGTTATAGAACTTTTTCATCTTTCTTATTACTTCTTCTACATCATCAGGATGAATAATTTGATGCCATAAATCTGGATTCTTAATAAACGATTCAGAAGAATAACCTGTGATTTTCTGAATAGCAGAAGTGTAAAGAACTACTTTCATTTTGCCATCAATTTTTTCTGCTGTCCAGAAGCTTTCATTGATGTTCTCTGTAATACTTCTGTACCTTTCTTCAGATATTTCTAATGCAACTCTCGACTTTTTTTCTTCTGTAATATTTCTTACGACCCAAACAATAAAAGCTTCTGAGCCGACATTATAAAGAGAGACTGATACTTTAACGTCAAAAGTGTCATTATTTCTTTTTTTGCCTAAGAACTCAAATTCAGGTGAAATTTCTCTCCCATCCTCAGCTTTTTTTATTTCATTTGCTACTTTTACAATATCTTCGTCAGCAACAAAATCTAACGGGTCCTTGTTCAAAACCTCGCTGGTTGTTGAATAACCAAACATTTCTACAAAAGAATCATTGGCAAGAATAAATTTTTTATTAGCTATTAATGCTATTCCATCTCTTGATGCTTCAAAGATGGAACGTGTAAGAAGTAAATCTTTTTCAGCATCCTTTTGTAATGTAATGTCGGTAAGAAGGGCATTGTAATAAAGCGGTATTCCATTTAAGTCGTAAACAACTGCAAAGCTTGCAAGCACAGTTATTTTTTGCCCATCTTTAGTAATAAGGGGCAGTTCGAAAGACTTGTTAGTTGTGTTTTCCAGTTCGGAAATTTTAAAGTTGTTGCTTAATAAATATTGAGAATCAATTAAATCTGTGAAATTCAATTTGTAGATTTCCTCTTCGGTGTATTGAAAGACCGCCTTGAAATATGGATTTACATAATTTATTTTCCCATCCAATTCTAAAGTGCAAATAAACTCGTGAGAGTTTGTAACTATGTTTCTAAATTTTTCTTCAGATTGTCTTAGCTCTTTTTCAATTTGTGCACGCTCAGTAATATCTGTACATAAAATCATAATCAGTTTTTCTTTGTTTTGATTTATATATGCCATTCTTACAAGTAAATACCTTGCGGTGCTTTCGTTTTCGCCAATCTTGAACTGACCCTCCCAAAGTGGATTATTATTTAACTCCTGCTTTAGTATTTCAAAATATGGTTTAGTAATTGTACTAAATATTTTTCCTATAAATTTTCCGTAGACTTCACTTTTTGTTAGTCCAAATAATTTATATGCGGCTTCGTTCCAAAAAACTATGTTGCCGTTGTCGTCGAGACCTATAACGGCGTTTATTAAAGTAGAAATTATTTGTTGATATCTCCTTAATTCTTTTAATTCCAGCTCAGTTTCAATATCTCTTTTTCGCTCATCTGTTATATCATTAATTAAGAGCGAAAATAAGTTTGTTTTTCCGGTAAGGAAATTATAAGGAACGCTAATCACCTTGAAAATTTTTTCTTTGAATCCTTTTGTTACAGAAATTTCCTTTTCTATTGATGCTGATTTTTCATTAGATTCATTAATTAATTCTAAAATCTGTCTGTTTGTAATTTTTGGTGACAGAGATTGCATTTTATCTTGTGGTGGCTCTAAGAAAAGCTCTAATTCTAAAGGTGTATTCTCAGGTTTGTATTTTATTTCTCCAGTTGTATCAGTTATTATAAAAAGGTCAGCCAAGTTTGAAGCGATATTACCCAAGTTTTCCTGTATTAATAATTCTTGAATTTCTGAATCTGATGAGGTTTTAACGTCTTCAATAATTAAAATACCACCAGCAAACTCCGAGTTTACATTAATTGGCATTCCTTTTAAGATAAGAGAAATAACTTCACCTTTTAATCTTTTATAAGATGAAGTAGTAATTTCAAAGCCTTCTCCAAATTGTAGGCTCTGAATTTGGATGCTTACATCAGTATCTTTAATTATTGGTACTTCTAATACACTTTTCCCAATTAGGGTTTCCGGATTGCTATCAATAGTTCCTTTAAAATGGAAGAAATTTTTATTTACATAAATTATCCGCCAATCCTTTTGAAATACTAAAATACCAATAGGAGCAAATTCTAAAATATCTCGAAAAGATAATTCGTTTTTACCTTTTTCCGGTGATTTGTTAATCCATTGTGCCATGAATAATTAATGTAAATATATTTTTACACAAAATATAAAAATGAGGAAATTAACCTGCTTAGAACTTATTAAATATATGAATTAATTTCGTTAATAATTTTTTCTGTAGCACCAATATTCTGCTTAACAAAGTCGCTGCAGATTTTTCCAGCTTTTTGTCTAAATCCATCATCACTAAACAACTTACGCAGTACACGATATGCTTGCCTTTTATTGTTAACTATAAATCCGCCTCCTTTTTCAACTAGTTGACCTGCCTCTCTGCTGTTATCTATTTTGGGACCGAATACTACGGGAATGCCGTAAACTGCGGGTTCTAATACGTTATGAATGCCTTGTTTAAAGCTCCCTCCAACATAAGCTACATCAGCGTAGCAGTACAACGTTAGCAAAATTCCTATTGAGTCAATTATAATGACACGTTCGTTGTTATAGTTGTTTAAATAAGAAAATCTAATTGTGGGTGAGTTATTTAAAAAGAGATTTTCTATTTTTTCTATGCGGGGGATTGTTGGCTCATGTGGAACAATGATAATAATGAGGTTAGGGTCATATTTAATTAGTTTTATAACTACAGGGATAATTACTTCCTCATCGTTTTCCCATGAACTACCAATGACAAACACCTTTTTTTCATTAAAGAAACCGTCTTTAAACAGTTTTTTTTCTTTGGCTTGTAAGCTTTTCTGATATACTCTGTCGAATCGGGTATCGCCTACCGATTTTATTTTTTCATTTTTTATTCCAAGTTCCTCAAAATTTTTCTTGTCTTCATCAGAAACCGTTAAAACTGCGGCAACATTTTTTAATAAAGATCGATGAAAATTTTTGGAAAGAGGTAACATTCTTTTAGAGCTTTTTCTCATTGTAGCATCTACAATAAAATATGGTATCTTTCTATAATCCAGCTGCCACAGCATATTAGGCCAAAAATCATAACGCATAAATACTGCAATATCGGGACGAGTAAAGTTTAAGAATCTGCCAGAAAGAAATGTTGTATCTAAAGGGATGTAAGAAATTACATCTGCATAAGGGTAATTAAGGGAATTCCTATAACCAGAAGGTGAGAAAAAGGTGATAAGGATATTTACATTTTTGTCTTTTTTTATTTTTTCTATGATTGGTTTAGCCTGTTCAAATTCGCCCATAGAGGCAGAGTGGAACCAAACCATTTTTTTTCTTCTATCAAGACCGGTGAGGTCAATAATAAGGTTTTCAAAAAGCTTTTTTCTATCCCTTATGCCAGCTCTTATTTTTTCGTTAAATGGACTTGCTAATATAAAATAAAGTTTCAGAAGCGGCACAATTAAAATGTTGTAAAGGAAATACCAAAAAGTGTTCATATTGTTTTAATTAAGCTTAATATTTGTTCTTTAACAAAAAAAGGTGAAATATCTTTCATACACTTAAAATGTTTTTTGGGGCAATGATTCTTTCCATAGTGACTGCATGGCCTGCAAAATAGAGAATTATTTTCTAAAACTAAATTGTGAACATTAGGAGAACTGTATGGTGTAAAACCAAATTCTTTTGCTGACGAGCCGAATATTGCAATTACGGGTATATTCATTGCTGTCGCTGTATGCATTAGACCCGAATCATTGCATATTATTAATTTACATTTTCTCATGTTTATAGCTATTTCAAAAATGTTGTCCTCGCCGCAAATACAAATTGAATTATGAACCGATTGATGAATGTTATTGCAAATTTCTTTGTCGTCTTTTCCACCAAAAATTATAATTGAATATCCTGCCTCCGTAATGTTATTGCCAAGTTCAATAAAATATTCTTCGGGCCATCTTTTGGTAAAATGTTTTGCACCTGGACAAAAGCCTATAAATTGCTTGCCATCTGGAATTTCAGATTTTATGCCCCCTGGCAAAAATAAATCTAAACCTTTATCGTCCAATTCTAAGTTCCTTATCGATTCAGCATATAGTATTGGAATCTGTTTAACATTATTATATAAGTTGATTTTAAAATTGACCAATAAAAACTTCTTTAATGTCGGCTTTTTAAAACGAATCGATGCTGAATTTAATGATGAAACTATTCTGCGGCTACGAAAATTGTTTTGTAAGTCTATAACTAAATCATATTTGCTTTCTCGCAGCTGGTTCCTGAACTGTTTAGTTTCAGAATAGTAAATTACATTTTTTAAGTAAGGATTATATCGTAGTGCATCTGAATAGTTTTGTTTTACTATATAGTCAATTTCTGCTTCATTGTACTTTTTTTTAAGTGCTCTAATGATTGGGGTGGTTAATAAAACGTCACCCAACGAGCTTAGTCTTATTATTAAGATTTTATTTAGTTTATCGTTATCCAAATCATTGAAAAATTTTTTAACAAATTTACTCATTCTTAAAACCTCATCCAATTAGTGAAGTCTTTCTAGTAAAAGAATTTATCTTTATGCTGTTATATTCATATGCAATTTTTAAAGAGACTAAAGATATTTTCTTTAGTGTTAAAATGTAGTTTGTTATATTTAATTAAGTAATCTCATATTTATTTGTGGAAATAAAAAAAATTAAAATAGTAAGTGATTATGATTTAATTGGAGAAGTAAATCAACAGGTAAAAAATTTTCTTCAATTTAATGATGTAGAGAATTTTATTTGTAGCCAAATAGAAATTTCGTTAACAGAAGCACTTAATAATGTAATTAAACATGCATACAATAACGATAACTCTAAACCAATTGAAATTAGTGTAAGTAAAGATGCAAAAGAAATTATAATTAAAATTGTTGATGAGGGAGTGCCAAGAGAAAATTTGGAAATTCCTAAATTGGAGTTTGACCCAAATGATATACCTAACCTTCCTGAAAGCGGAATGGGTTTGTACATAATTAGTCAATTAATGGATGAAATAGACTACCAAACTTTACACGGGAAAAATATTTTTACATTGAAAAAGAAACTCTATTAATATCGTGGAAGTAAAACTGCCTGTCATAAAAAATATCTGTGGAAGATTTGAAAAAATATTTGTTTGTATTCTTTTTAGTTTCCACTTACTTGCTTGCACAAGATACAACAGTAAGTGAAGCATTTAAGCACAGCAAAAAAGAGGATTACTCGCCTGTAAGGACAAAGTACGTTTCTTACACCTTGTTAACGAGTTATATTCTAGTGCAAGAAGCTAATAAATCTGATCCATTTGCTCAGCATGAGCTGGGGTTAAGGTACTTACTGGGAAAAGGTTTTCCTGCAGACACCGTCAAGGCAATATACTGGATTCGAAAAGCAGTTGACCAAAACTTACCTTTTGCAAATTATAATTACGCAATTCTTCTTTACAATGGTATCGGTGTTCCTTGGAATCCTTTTGATGCTTTTTATCATTTTAAAAAAGCAGCGGATGCCGGCTTGCCAGATGCACAATTTGCTATGGGTATATTTTATACTGATAATCTTGTTGTTAATAGAGATTACAAAAAAGCCTATTATTATTTTAAAAGTTCAGCAGACGCTGGCTATGAACAAGCAAAGAAAGCAATAAATGAATTGAAAAGAATCGGTTTTGTTCCCACCGACAGTATGGGCAATGATACAAAGGTTGCTAAGAACATCGATTTGACTGCACCGCTAATAGATGTGGGATGGGATTTGGATTTTTATAATTTTCAAAAAGATTCTGCAACAGTTAACGACTCTTCAATTGAAATATTATCTACAAAGGATAAAAATGATTTACTTAAATATCTTGGCATCAACGATAGTCTTAATGTGATTAATTTGTCGGATACAACAATAACTGGGATAATAGATTACACTGCAAAATCAGGCAGTCCAGAAGCGCTTCTTCTTAAAGCGCGTGCAATAGAAAAGGGCAGAATATACAATAAAGATTTAGTGATGGCAGCTGCATATTATTTACGCTCACTAAGGCTGGGTGCTAATAAAGCTGCTCAGTACTTAATTAAAATGATACAGAATAAATTATTTTATAATTTGCTCAAATCACAAGTAAAACAAAATAACCCTGATGCAATGTACGTCTGGGCAGGACTAACAGCATTAGGATTGGATTATCAATTGACTAATCAACAGGCTTTGGAGTTTTTAGTTAAAGCTAGTAAAATGAATCATATTCCCTCTCTATTAGAATTAGGATTATGCTATTATTCTGGACAGTTAGTTAAACAAGATAAAAAGCAAGCATTTTATTATTGGGAGATGGCTGCAGATTTAGGCAGCATAGAAGCTTCTGTTCGTATTGCATTTGCAAATATTCTTCAAAGGACTGAAACAAACACTGAGTATCGTCATGAGGAAAACTCAGATTTGATGAAGGATTTATATACTTTGCAAAAAGCAGCAAATCAAGGCTCAGTACTTGCGCAGTCTGCTCTAGCATATTGCTACGAAAAGGGAATTGGTTTTAAGGAAAACAAGGCTTACGCTGTAAAGTTGTACCGTTTATCTGCTCAGCGCGGCAGTGAGGCTGCTTATAATTCTTTGAAAAGAATGTATGATGAGATTAGACCGAATGATGAGATTTTTAAAATATATAACTAATTATTCAACGGCTTTAAGTACAACTAAAGTTAAATCATCACTTTGATTTGTTCCTTTTCTGAAAGAGTCGACTGAATTTATTATGATGTTTTTTATCTCATTTGCTGAATTTTGGGAATTATCAACTATAATTTTTTGTAGATTTTTTTCACCAAATATTTCTTTTCTATAATTCATTGTTTCAGTTATACCATCAGTATAAAAAATTACTATATCGTCTTTCTCTGGTTGAATTGTAGTTTCACTCAATGTTCTTTCAAAAATACCTTTATCGTTTAGGCCAATTCCAATTCCAAATACATTAATTTCTTCGAGTTTTTTGGCTTTGTTCTTATAATATAATGGCAGTGGGTGTCCCGCTCGTACAATATCAATTGAGCCATCTTTATTTATACATGCTGCTATAAGTGTTAAGAAGTATTCTTTTCTTAAGTTTTTCGAAAAATATTTCTTAATACTAATTAGTAATTCTTTTAATCCTTTAAAATTGCTCAAAAGTAAATGTAATATAGCTTGTACTTTAACCATATAAAGTGCAGCTGCCATTCCTTTACCAGAGATATCGCCTAATACAATAAAACTCCTGTTTTCTGAACAATCAACCACATCAAAATAGTCGCCGCCTACTTCTTTAGCTGGTTTATATATAGAAGCAATTTCGTATTTATTTATTTTTATGGGATGTTTAGGAATTAACTCAAGCTGGATTTTTCTTGCAATTTCCAATTCATTCTTTACTGTAAGTTTATCTGCCAGTTCAAATGCTAGAAGTGCATTTAAAATTATAAAGGCTAATAATACATAAGGATGACCATTCTGTGAAAAGCCAATAAGAAAAATTAGCAGAGCAATCAAATAAAAAATTCTGCGTGCTGGTGAAAGTTTCATTATAAATGCATTAAACAAACTTCTAATGAAAATGATAGACTTTTTTGCTTTGCTTTCATTACCTTCAGGTTTAGGTATATCTTTCTTGAAGAATTCATAAACTTCGGCTGCTTCTTGTTTGATTAACCTCTCAATTTCATAATAGCTTAAATCACTAGTGTACAAATCAAAAAGTTTTTTTATTGGGTTGCTCAATTTAACGCTCGATTTATAAAGGATAAAATTTATCTTATATTATGACGGAACATTTAATTATTAGTTTGATTTTCGTACATCGCTTATTTAATTGTGCTCGACTTTATCTTTATTTAATTTGCTAGTTAAGGACATATTATCTAAGATTTGAGAACAATTTTCTTGTTTTTGGGGCTAAAATACAAATATTATTTATAAGGATATTCTTTTTGGTTATCTAAGCAGCGTTTTATATTTTTCTGTAATAATTTACCATATAATCACGCTTTTAAAAAGAAATTTATAAGTAAATAATTGGTCTAATTTTTGACCTTAATAAAAACTAAATGATGATTAATTTAGAAATATGAAACAAAAAATTTTGCTATTTATTTTAATGACATACGTAATTATTGCCGGGATTTCTTTTCCAATAGTACCCCATCCTATTAACTGGTATGAATTTCCAACGATTCCAGGTCTTGAGCAAAAAGCTAAAATAATTTTTTTCCACGTGCCTACTGCCTGGCTTTCTGTTATTGCTTTCTTAATGACTATGATATACGGAATAAAATACTTGCGGTACAAAAACTTAGATGACGATGCAAAGTCTGTTTCTGCTTTACAATTAGGTATGATGTTTACAATTCTTGCAACAGTTACAGGTTCTATTTGGGCTAAATTTAATTGGGGAACTTTTTGGAATTGGGACCCGCGAGAAACCTCAATTTTTATTCTATTGCTTATTTATGGTTCATTAATTGCACTTCGTTCAGCAGTTGAAAATGAAGATAAAAGAGCACGACTTTCTGCTGTTTACTCCATAATAGCTTTTTTAACTGTTCCGTTTTTTATTTTTATTATGCCTAGAATAATGGTCGGCCTTCATCCTGGTTCGGCCAATGATGATAATGCAGGCCCTGTTGTTAATTTTAAAATGAATTTTAACATGCAAATTGTGTTTTATATTTCTTTGATTGCTTTTACTATGTTATACTATTGGATGTGGAAAGTGAGGTATAAAACAATAATTATTAAAGATAAGCTTCTAAAAAATAATTTGAGGTAGAAATTGAATAATGGTTTTTTAACTTTTTTAGAAAATAACGCAATTTATATCGTTCTTTTTATTGTGCTTGTTGTATGGTTCGGTATTTTTCTTTTTATGCTGAATACTGATAAACGATTGAAAGAAATTGAAAAAGAACTAAAGGAGAAATAATACCATGAAAAATAAATATTTATTTGGTGGAGCAATTATTGTTATCTTTCTTGCCATAATGATTTATTTGTTTACACAAACTAATATACAATACGAAACAAATTTTGATAAAGTTATGGCTTCATCAAAAACTGTTAAAGCTACTGGAAGCTGGGTAAAAGAAAAAAGCTATCAAATTGATAAAGCTAATAATCTTTTTACTTTTTATATGAAGGACCAAAATGGTAGGATAATGAAAATAGTTTATCATGGCACAATCCCAAATAATTTTGAATCTTCTACAAGTGTTGTTGTTACAGGTAAATATGCCAACGGCTATTTTAATGCTACAGATATTTTAACTAAATGTCCTTCTAAATATCAAGAGCAGACAGCTCAAAATGTCGGCTCTTAACAGTTAGAAAAGGAGCAATTATGATTGGCAATATATTACTTACAACAGCACTAATCTCCGCTGTTTTTACAATTATAATGTATTACCTAACTTACAAAGGTTATGAAAATACACTTGGATTGGCAAGAATTGGCTATCATGCAACTGCAGTTATGGTGATTGCCGCTGCTGTTATTTTGCTTCACGCTATTCTTACTCATCAATACCAATACAAATATGTGTTTGATTATAGTGGGTCGGGGTTGCCTACTGGACTTCTAATATCTACTTTTTATGCTGGACAGGAAGGAAGTTTTATGCTTTGGACCCTGTGGTCTGTGATTATAGGTTTAATCTTGCTTGATTACACAGCTAAAAGAGGTGACCTTGAACCAAGAGTTATGATGGTCTTTACTTTGGCTATTGCAGCTTTGTTAATAATGGTAAGTCCATTACTAAAATCGCCGTTCCACTATATTTGGTCCCAAACGGATTTCTTGGACATAAAATACTTGAACCCTTCTTACCTTACCCTGCCATCTTTGCAAAACTACCTTTTCTCGGACCCTAACTCTAATAGACATTTTTTCCAAATAAGTAAAGACTCATACGCTGCCTTACTCTCGAGTGGTATTACAATAAATGATTTTATAATTCAAGGCAAAGGATTAAATCCATTACTTCAGAATTTTTGGATGCAGATACATCCACCCATGTTATTTATTGGCTTTTCAATGTCAGCTGTTCCTTTCTCTTTTGCTCTGGCAGCATTAATGAAAAACGATTATAAAGAATGGGTAAAACAATCTTTACCTTGGGTTCTGGCAGGAAGTATGGTTTTGGGCCTGGCAATTATGTTAGGCGGTTACTGGGCTTATGGAGTTTTAGGCTGGGGAGGATATTGGGGATGGGACCCAGTTGAAAATTCTAGCCTTGTGCCATGGCTTGTTTCCGTAGCTTCAATTCATACTATGCTTGTGCAGAAAAAAGCACAAGATAGTAATGGTGGCAGCAGATTCGTTAAAACAAACCTTATACTGTCAATTATGATTTTTGTACTGGTACTTTATAGCACCTTTTTAACTAGAAGTGGAATTTTAGGCGATGCCTCTGTGCATTCATTTGTTGACCCTGGTATGACTGTATATCTTTTCTTGATTTTGTTACTCGCATTTTTTGCTATACTTGGTTTCGGTTTTATTATATATAGATGGAAATATTTGACAGAACATTTTAGTTACGAAGAAAATATTCTCTCACGTGAACTTGCACTTTTTACAGGCTCAGTTGCTTTAATTGCTTCGGCTATTATTATTCTTGTAGGTACTTCTTCTCCAATTTTTGGACAAACAGTTCAGCTTAGTTTTTACAGCGATTTAAATCTTCCTTTGGCAATTATAATTGCGATAATAAACGGATTGAGTTTATTACTAAAATGGAAGACCACTGATGGTAAAGATTTGCTAAATAAATCAAAATTTTCACTCGCTTCTGCCTTTGTTCTTACAATATTAATTATTGTTTTTGGCGGTGTTCATGAGTTGATGATGATTTTATTAACGTTTTCTTCTGCTTTTGCTTTATTTGTTAATCTTGAGATTATTGTTAAAGTTTTTAAGGGCAGAAAGAACCATTTGGGTGCTTACGTGGCTCATACTGGACTTGCTTTATTTTTACTAGGAGTTATTGCTACTGCCGGTTATTCCAAAGAACAGCAGGTAGAATTAGTAAAAGGACAAAAGACAAAAGCTTTGGGATACGAACTAACTTTTAATGGCTATAAACCAATTGAAAATGGAACTAAATATGCATTTGATATTGAAGTCTCTAAAGGAAATAGTTCTAAAATTGTTTCTCCTGTAATGTATATATCCGATTTTAATAATAGTCTGATGAGAGAGCCCGATATTTTGGAAGGTCTTGCAAAAGATTTTTATGTTGAACCATTAAGTTATTCTGACGGTTCGGAAAATAGTTCTTCAAATGGTAAGAAAATTACGCTCAAAAAAGGAGAATCATATAACTATAGTGAAATGGTACTTACATTTCAATCATTTAAGCTTCCTAAAGATGCTATGGCTGCTATGGCAAGCGGTTCTAAATTTACTATCACTGCTGAAATTAATGTGAAAGATAATGATAAAGAGTTTCTGCTGGAACCAGGAATAGAAATGGAAAATGGTCAGAGAAAGTCAGTTCCAGCTATGTCTAAGGAAATTAATTTGAGAATTGAGCTTACTAATATAAACGCTAATTCGGGACAAGCTGAATTGGTTATATCTAAACTAGATGGCGACAATAATCAACCGGCTTCTCCAAAAGAGGTTTTAACTATAAATGCCAGTATAAAGCCATTTATTAGCTTGGTGTGGGCAGGTGTATTGATAATGGCCTTTGGATTTATTGTTTCTGCTTCAAGAAGAGCTAAGGAGTCAACTTTATAAAAAATTTATTGAGCTCATTAATAAGATATAATCTCGTTGCTTTCTTGTTAGCATTAGTTTTTACTCGATAATCTCAATGGTTGTATCTTTTCAAAATTATCAAAACCCTACACAAGCAATGTTTGAATAAAAAGTGTTTCCTTTCTAAATATCAAACAGGCTATAATAAACTTTCTTACTTTTTTATACGATAATAAAGTGTGTGAAATAATGAGGTAGGGAAAATGATAACAACATTAATTATTGAGGACGATAAAAAGTTCAGAGTCTTATTTAAAAGATTGTTAGAAAGAAAATTCAATTGCGAGATAGTTGAAGTCGAAAGCGTAAAACAAGCTATTGAATTAATCTCAAACACTAAGCCTAACATTATTTTTTTGGACCTAAATTTACCTGAAATGAATGGCAATGTTCTGATCGAAAAATGTAAAGAATTAGATTGCAATATTCCTGTCGTTGTTATTTCTAATAATGATGAAAGAGAAACTGTTGAGAAAATTATTCGAATGGGAGTTGCTGATTATATTTTAAAAACAAAATTTGTAACGCAAATGGAGGATAGAATAGAGCAAATTTTTAAAAAAACAGGAATAATTAAAAGAAGGTTGGGATATACAATAGAATTCTAATTTTACCTGTTGTAAAATGGATTTTCTCTACATTCATTGAAATAAGGGCGGTAGTTTTCATTACTTTCCATCTCTTGAATCCACCCATTATGTAATCCATATTTTTCCATTAATCCAATCGCTTTCTCGTATTCAGAAGCACGAATTGGTCTGTCAATCAAAATATCTTTATACGCTTTGTTGGTTGGATAATACTGCGACATAAGTGAAACATGAACATTTGGGCTTAATTTTTCTGCAATAAATTTAAATACTTTTTCAGACTCAGCTAATCCGTTCGGTAAAACGAGATGTCTTATTATTAACCCTCTTACAACAATGCCGTCTTCATAAACAAGCTCGTCTCCAACTTGATTATACATTTCTTTAATGGCTGCTGCAGTATATTCGAAATAATTATCTACCTTTGAATATGTTTTAGCATATTCATTGTTCCCGTACTTAAAGTCTGGTAGATAAATATCGATAATTCCGTCATAAAGTTTTAATATTTCAACCGAATCATAACCATTTGTATTGTATATAATTGGCAGTCTTAAGCCTTTTTGAACAGCAAGATAAATGCTTTTTAAGATTTGTGCAGAAAAATGAGTGGGCGACACTAAACCAATATTATGACAATTTCTGTTTTGAAGCTCAATCATAATATCAGCAAGTCGCTCAAAGCTTACTTCATTTTTTCGTTCTTCTTTCCAATTTTGACTTATTTCGTAATTTTGACAAAACATGCAGCGTAAATTACAATTACCAAAAAAAATGTTCCCCGCACCTCGAGTTCCGCTTAATACAGGTTCCTCACCAAAATGAGGAGTATATGATGAAACAATTGGCAGATAGCCGCTTAAACATTTGCCTAATTCATTTTCTTTCCTGTTTGTTAAGCAGGTTCTCGGACAGCATCGGCACGAGTTTAAAATTGAATCGGCATATTCTACTCTTCTTTTGAACTCACCGCTTTCAAATAATTTTATGTATGGTGGAACGTAATTCATTTGTAATTTTTTTTTTCTTCAAAAATAAAAAATTTTTTGTTGTGGTTCTTTTTGCTACAAAATGCAGTAAACTCAATGTGAAATTTTTATGACGGTAATCATTATTTTTCTAAAAGAGGTTTTAAATAGTGATTTAGAACACTAATAAGAACATGAAAGGTTGACTACAGTAAACAAGAATTTTATAATTGGCCATCAACAAAAAATAAAAAAATGGGGGAAGTCATGTACAAAAAAATAATTGTATCAAAATTATTTTTATTTGCTGCGGCTTTTAGTCTTACCATTCTACTTGCTTTTTGCTCGAAGGATGAGAATCCAATTGATTCAAATCAACAGTATTCACAAATAGATGGAAGACTAACAGGCGGTTCTGGTTTTAATAAACTGCTGAAAAATTCTTCGGCTGAAGGCATAGAAGGTGCTACTGTTACTGTCTATAAAGTTGAAGCTGACGGCAGTTTAAATTCGGTTTCTAACGGAACGGTTCAAACAGATGCACAAGGTAATTTTTCTATTCAAACAACTGCTAATGCTGAAAGCAACTTGCTTGTTGAATGTGTTAAAGGGAGCTCAAAATGGCAAGCAATTGTAAGCGGCGAGGTTAAGTATGGTCAGACTACTCATTGTCCTCCAATTAATGATGAGACTACCGAAGAAGCTAAAACATATTCACGAGTTAAGTCTGAAGGAAAGTCCTCTACTGTTACATATTCTGACATCAGAATGATTATAAACGCACAGCTTGCACAACAAATAAAGGCCGATGAATCCATAAGGGCACAAGTAATTTCAGCGCTGGAAACGGCTGCAAATGCACGACTATCTTATTTATTAAGCAGCGATGTTAGTGCATCTTCTTCACAATTACAAGCTGTTGTAAATGCAGATGCCCAAGCACAGGTAAATTATGATAATGATCTTTACGTTAGTAACGACTCTCAAGCCAGCGCAGAGGTTGCATATTCTAATTATTGCAATACAATGATTAGTGCTTATACTAATACTGGATTGAAAGTAGAATCCGCTGCCAAAGCAATTCAAATAGCTGCTAAGGCTTTTGTTAAAGCTATGGTTAGTGCAAATTCTCAGACTAAATCAGCTTGTGAACAAAGTTCAGCTAAAATTTCAGCCTATTTTATTGCTAAAGCTTTAGAAGAGAACTTTAAAGCAATGGGTGCAACTCAAGCTCAAATTAATGCCGTTATTACTGCTGGTGCTGCTTTAAAATCCACTATTGTAACATCAACTACTGAAAGTGAAAGAGCTAATGCATTTGTGAAATATCATGATGATGTTCTAGTTCAGCTTAAGGCGGCAATGAATTCTTATGCACAGGCAATTACTACCGCTGACTCAGCAATTAATTCCGCTGCGGGTGCTAAAGCTATCTTAATTTCATCACTTAATGTTGCAGCCTCTCCAGCTCTTATTGTGCAGGCTTACTTAACATTTTTTGGGGCTGTTCAGACAGTAGTTCAAACTGCTTTAAGCAATGCAACTCAAGCTCAAGTAAATAGTGCAACACAAGCATTAATTTTGGCAAACATTTATTAATTATTCTGGCTGTAAAATGAGAAAGGGGTGCTGGAAAAAGGCACCCCTTTTTTATAAGTGAAAACTTGACTACTGCAAGTAGGCTCGTCTTCGCACTATAAAATGGTTTTCAATGATTCGTAGTGTGCCTTTATGGTCTTATCCATATCCTCTGAAGAGTGTGCTGTAGAGACAAACATTGCTTCGAATTGTGCTGGTGCAAGGTAAATTCCTCTTTTTAGCATTTCATGAAAATATTTGCTGTAAAGAGAAGTATCAGATTTAACAGCGGATTTATAATCAACGACAGGTTGCTCTGTGAAAAACATGCACATCATAGAACCTATGCGGTTCATTACAAAATTTTTATTTAGTTTTTTCATGTTTTCTCTGAATCCATTTTCAAGATAAGAAGATTTCTCTTCTAATTGATTATAAATTTCAGGATGATTTTTAATATAAGATAAAGCTGAATAGCCCGCGGACATAGCAAGAGGATTACCGCTAAGTGTACCGGCTTGGTAAATTGGTCCGCTAGGTGCAATCATTTCCATTATATCTTTTCTACCACCAAAAGCACCGACAGGCAATCCAGCACCTATAATTTTACCAAAAGTTGTAAGGTCAGGTTTTATTCCGAAAATTTCTTGGGCGCCACCTTTTGAAACTCTAAATCCTGTCATTACTTCGTCAAATATTAAAATTATTTTTTCCTCAGAGCATATATTCCTTAATTGTTGAAGAAATTCCTTGTCGGGAATTACAACACCCATATTTCCAGCAATCGGTTCAATAATTACTGCTGCAATTTCATTTTTATTTTTTATAATAAGTTCTTTTACAGAGTTAATGTTGTTGTAATCTGCCAATAGAGTATCGGCAGCATTTCCTTTAGTGACGCCAGGACTTGTAGGCACACCGAGCGTTAAAGCTCCGGAGCCTGCTTTAATTAAGAAGTAGTCCGCATGCCCATGATAGCATCCCTCAAATTTTATGAATTTTTCTTTTCCTGTGTATCCTCTGGCGACTCTAACTGCACTCATGGTTGCTTCAGTTCCACTGTTAACCATTCGAATCATCTCAATAGAGGGAACAAGCTCAGTAATTAATTTAGCCATTTTAACTTCTAGTTCTGTTGGTGCGCCGAAACTTGTAGAGGCTTCTATTGCTTCCAATAAAGCTGATTTTAGAAAATCTGGATTGTGACCAAAAAGATGTGGTCCCCAACTGCTTATATAATCAATATATTCATTACCGTCAACATCGAGCATTTTAGAGCCGTATCCTTTAGCTATAAAAATTGGATTACCGCCAACAGACTTAAAAGCTCTTACTGGGGAATTTACTCCGCCCGGGATATACTTTTTTGCTTCATTAAATAGTTCTTCACTTTTTTTAATGTACAATTTATCACCTTATTTATTTTGTTTTACTTAGAAATTTTGCAGCGTCTTTTGCAAAGTAAGTTAGTATCATATCTGCCCCAGCGCGTTTAATAGCAACTAAAGATTCCATCATTATTCTTTCCTCGTCAATCCAGCCCAATTTGCCGGCTGCTTTAATCATAGCATATTCACCACTTACCTGGTAAGCAGCTGTCGGCATTTGGAATTTTTCTTTCACTCTATGAATAATATCTAAATATGCACCGGCAGGTTTTACCATTATAATATCCGCACCCTCTTCAATGTCTGTTTCAGCTTCTCTCAAAGCTTCTAATGCATTGGCTACGTCCATCTGGTGCGAGCGTCTATCTCCAAAAGCTGGCGCTGATTCTGCCGCATCTCTAAATGGTCCGTAATAACCAGAGGCGTATTTTACTGCGTAACTTATAATTGGGATTGTCTCGTATCCATTTTCATCTAAAATTTTCCTTATTGCAGCAACGCGTCCATCCATCATATCTGACGGCGCAACTATATCTGCTCCAGCCTTTGCATGTGTTAGAGCTTCTTTTGCTAATAACTCAATAGTTGTATCATTTAATATATGCTCACCGTCCAAGATACCGCAATGACCATGAGAAGTATACTCACATAAACATACATCAGTAATGACGAGAAGATTTTTTACCTCTTTTTTTATAGCTCTAATTGCTCTTTGAATGATGCCATTGGGATCATAAGCTTCTGTGCCCATTTCATCTTTGTGCTCTGGAATCCCAAATAAGATTACTGCAGGTATGCCTAAGTTTACAACTTCTTTGCATTCTTCAACAATAAAGTCAATTGACATTTGATATACGCCGGGCATTGATTTTACTTCTTTCTTTACTTTATTGCCCGGAACCACAAAAAGTGGGTAGATAAAATCGTTTACTGATAATGAGGTCTCTCTTACCATTTCGCGTACGAGCGGGTTGTATCTTAGTCTTCTTAATCTTTTTATAGGGAATTGTGCCATGTTAACTCCTTCTCTGTGTCTTTGCGACTCTGCGGTAAAGATTAACCGCTGAGACGCTGAGACGCAGAGTATTTGATTTTGTTAAAAATTAATTCTGAATTTTTTATACAATCTCCCACAGAAATTCCACCTCTATAATTTCCGCTAAGTAAAATTCCTGGGTTTTCTTTTTCGAATTTGTCAAAATAATTTTCATGTTCTATATAGCCGATATTGTATTGCGGTATTGCTTTTTTCCACAGTTTATATCTTACAAAGATTGGTTCAGATGATATTTTCATTGTAGCTGAAAATTCTTTTATAACGTTTTCGATTAATTTAGATTCACTCATTTCAAATAACTGAGGTGAACGTGCGCCTCCAATAAATAGGGTAAAGGCAGCTGAGTCATCATTAGCTCTATTTTGAAATATTACTGAACTCCATATCGCACCTAAATAAGATTTTTTTTCTTTAGAAGGAATTAAATATCCAAAACCATCTAATTGTTGATTAATAAATTCTTTCTTGAAACCTAAATAAAGAACCATTACAGGAGGATAATAAATTTCATTAAGATGATTTGAAACATTTTCGTCGATATTTTTAAAAATCTCAGACGCCGCGTATGCCGGTACGGTTGAAATTACATAGTCTGAACTCAATTCTTTAGTCTCGCCGTTACTTTTGTATACCACCTTAAATCCATTTGTGGTGCGTTCTACACTTTGCACATTGCATTCGTAAAAAATGTTATTCCCCAATTTTTTTGATATTGCCAGTGGTAAAGACTGCATTCCTTTAAGAAAGGAAAACATCTTAGCGCTTTGCTTTGATTGCTCTTGTTGGTGCTTTCTTTCTTTTGCCCCCTTAATCATTCCTTTTATAAGTCCACCGTAAAGTTCTTCGAGTCGATATAATTTAGGGAAAGCAGATTTTACACTTAGTTTATTTGGGTCACCGGCAAAAACACCCGATACGAAAGGGTCAATTGCATAATCCAAGAACTCGCGTCCTAATCTTCTAATTACGAATTCTGAAACGCTTTGATAATAGCCGTCATTAGATTTTCCAATGAAAGGTTCAGTTAACAGACGAAATTTTGCTTTTGTAGAAAATAATTTTGTTGAGATGAAAGCGCCGGGTCCCATTGGTAGTGGATGAAGTTGGTTATTTTTAAGAATATAACGTTTATTTGCTTTTTCGTTTGCGTAAATAAATTCATTGAACAGACCAACTTCATCAACAAGTTTTTTAATTAAAGGAGTTGTCTCAAGTCCACTATTTGGTCCAAAGTCGATTAAGAAGCTGTTTTCTATGGAAGATTCCATTGAGCCGCCGGCAACTTTTTTTGCTTCGAGAACTGTAACATCAAAACCATCTTTGTGTAGCCAAAATGCAGTGGCTAAGCCAGAAATACCGGCACCAAGAATTACTACTTTTTTACCCATAACATAAACTGTAAAAAGTAAAAAATAAGAATCAAAAAAGTATATAAAGGATTCTTAATCATTTTGTTTATTATTTATAAATTACTTTAATCCTCTTCTTTCTAATAGTGCATCGACTTTAGGTTCGCGTCCCCTAAATTTTATGTATTGAGTCATTAAATCTTCACTTCCTGCTTTGGCGAGAATTATATTTCTAAAGGCATTAGCTGTCTTTTGGTCGAACAAATTTGTTTCCTTAAATGCTTGAAATGCATCTGCGTCTAACACAGCAGACCAAATGTAACTGTAATAACCTGCGGAGTAACCGCCGACTATATGTAAAAAGTTTGTAGACTGATAACGCGATTCAATTTCTGGAATTAGGCCAATTTTACTTAACGATTTTTTTTCGAAGGCAATTACATCCTGCTCATTAGTATCAGTTAAAGTATGCCAGTCCATATCGAGAAATGCAGCAGCTAAATATTCAACTGTTTCAAAACCCTGATTAAACAATTTTGATTTTTGGATTTTCTCAATAAGTTCTTGAGGAATGGTTTCGCCAGTTTGATAGTGCTTGGCGTATATTTTCAAAACTTCCGGTTCAAATGCCCAGTTTTCCATTATTTGCGAGGGGAACTCAACAAAGTCGCGTGGTACAAATCTTGAACCCTGATAAGTTGTATTGGCAAACAATGAATGTAATGCATGCCCAAATTCATGAAATAAAGTATTTACTTCATCGATGCTCATTAATGAAGGTTTATCTTCAGTTGGTTTGGAAAAATTGCCCACATTATAGACCAAGGGAGTAATAAAATTGCCGTCGATATTTGATTGGCTTCTTAATGAACTTGACCAAGCGCCCATTCTTTTCCCGTCCCGTGGAAAATAATCAGCGTAAAAAATTCCTATATGCTTTCCATCAGCTTCAGTAACTTCAAACACTTTTACATCTGGATGATAAACTGGTATATCATTGCGTTCAATGAACTTAATGCCGTATAGTTTAGAGGCGACTTCAAACACACCTGCTCTCACATTTTCCATCTTAAAATATGGACGAAGCATTGCTTCATCGAGGTCGTATTTTTCTTTTTTTACTTTTTCTGCATAGTACCACCAATCCCAAGGCTGCAACTTAAAATTTCCACCTTCTTTATCAATAATTTTTTGCATCTCAGCTGCTTCAGACTTTGCTTTTTCAATTGCAGGTGTCCAGATATCATTAAGAAATTTATAAACATTTTCTGGATTTTTTGCCATGTTTCTTTCCAGTACAAAATCTGCATATGTTTTATAACCAAGTAAGTTTGCTTTTTGAACGCGTAAAGAGATTATTCGCGAAAGGATTTTTTTATTGTCATATTCGTTATTATTATTTCCTCTATTAATGTAAGCTTTGAACAATTTTTCTCTTAATTGTCTTTTTTCAGAGTATTGAAGAAAAGGTATCCAACTGGGTCTTTGTAGTGTAAATACCCATTTACCCTCGTAGCCTTTTTCTTTTGCAGTCTCCGCAGCAGATTTAATTACATTCTCTGGTAATCCAGCAAGATCTTCTTTACTGTCGATTATTAAGGCAACCGCATTTGTCTCTTTAAGGTTATTTTCGTTAAACTTCAAAGTCAACATTGATAATTCTTCATTAATTTTTCTTAGAGTTTCTTTTTCTTTTTCATTAAGATTTGCGCCATTTCTAACAAAGTTTTTGTAATAATTTTCTAATAGTGTTATTTGCTCGTTAGTTAAGTTTAACGATTTTTTGTTTTCATAAATTGTTTTGATTCTATCGAAGAGTTTTTCGTTGAAATAAATGTCATCGTTATGTTTGGAAATCATCGGTGTAATTATTCTTGCTATTTTTTGTAGTTCGTCATTTGTATTGGCGCCGTTGAGTGCCTCGAAAACTCTCTGGACGCGTTCTAAAAATTTTCCACTTGTTTCAAGAGCCTCAATTGTGTTTTTAAATGTGGGCGGTTCTTGATTGTTAACAATATTATCTATTTCAGCTTTTTCTAATTTAATCCCTTCTTCTATTGCAGGTAAAAAATGTTCATGTTTAATCTCGTTAAAAGGTGGTGTTCCATAAGGTGTTTTCCATTCTACAAAAAAGGGATTATTCATGTTTTTACTCTCTTGTCCATTAATAAATGAATAAAATGTTAATAAGATTGCTGACAAATAAATAGTAAACCTCATAGCTTCTCCTGCAGTTAATTAAAATGTTTTTAAGTTATTTTATTACGAGAATTCGCCACTTCGTGGTCAGCAACGTTAATTAATGTTATTTTTAACTAAATCAGATAATGCTTCAATGAATAATTCAGAATCATTTAGACCTTTCATTACGATATAGTTTTTTATTCCCACTTTTTCAGCTATATGTCGATATTCAATATCTAATTCGTATAGGGTTTCTATGTGGTCTGAAACAAAACTAATTGGAATAACAAGTAAATACTTTTTGTCCTCAGCTGCTAATTTTTCAATCATTTTATCAGTAGATGGTTCTAACCATTTTTGAGGTCCCACTTTACTTTGAAAACAAAGATGATACTCGTGTGAATAATCTCTTAATTTCATAATTGCTTCCATTGTTTCTTTAATTTGTCTGCTGTAAGGGTCACCTTTTTTTACAAGACTTACTGGTGTTCCATGAGCACTAAAGACAAGTTGAACATTATTCTGGTCCTTCTCTGAAAACTTTGCTAAGGCTTCATCTATTCTTTGATTGATAGCAGCCAAATATTTTTCGTTTAAGTAGTACTCATTTATGTAAACAAGCTTTGTTATATCACCTTTATATTGTCTTCTCCATTCATTAAATGAAGATCCAATTGTAGTTATTGAATAATGTGGATATAGTGGCAGTAAGATAATTTTATCGAATTTTTCTTTTTCAATTAGTGAAATTGTTTCACTTGTAAGAGGCTTCCAATATCGCATAGCAATAAATACTTTTGCATCTATTCCATCACTTTTAAGTTTATCTTCAAGCATTTTTTTTTGAATTTCTGTCCATTCGTTAATTGGTGATTTACCGCCTATTAATTTATATTCTTCAGCTACTTTGGGTGCGCGAGATCTTGAAATTAGTTTTGCAAAAAGTCTTTGTCCAATTGGTATTTTAAAAATATCAGGGTCGCTAAATAAATTATAAAGAAAAGGTTCAATTGCATCTATTGAATCTGGTCCTCCTAAGTTCATTAATACAATCGCATATCGCATTAATTATTTCCCTTTCATGTATAGAATTAAACAAAAATACATAAACAAATTTACAAATTTCTTATGAAGTTTAGAGGGTATTAACATATTTGAATTTTTTGTTATGATAGAATATTAAATCTTATTAATGACTTTTGGCGCTATTAAATAATTTTATTTTTCTGTCGATAATGAAAATAAAAAAGGAGTTAATTTATGGCTTTTATTCAATGGGACGAAAAATACTCTGTCAATGTCAAAACTTTAGATAATCAACATAAGCGATTAGTAGAGTTAATTAATACGCTGCATGATTCGATGAAATTAGGTAAGGGAAAAGAATTACTGAGTTACGTTTTGGATGAACTTGTTAATTATACTGTTTACCATTTTCAAAGCGAAGAAAGATTGTTTGAAAAGTATAACTATCCAGATTCTTTAACGCATAAGTTTCAACATGATGAATTGGTACGTAAGGTACAAAAAATCAAAAGGGATTATGATGCTGGCGTAACAGTACTTCCTATGGAGGTATTAGATTTTTTGAAGGATTGGTTAGTTAGCCATATAATGGGCACAGATAAGAAGTACAAAACATTCTTTAACACAGCCGGCATTAGTTAATATTTGTTAAACTGTTCTGGAATATTTTGCTTTGTCTTCTTTTTTTTCGATGTAACCATCGAAGCACATTGCGATGTTGCGAATTAGCAATCTACCCATTTCAGTGACAGTTAATTTTCTGTTTTTAATCTCAACTAAACCATCAGCAATAAATTCAACTAATTGGTTCATACTCCATTGAAAGTATTTTTCGAATTCGATGTTGAACTTTTTATCGATTACATTAAAGTCAATTTCAAAGTCGCACATTAAACGTGTGATTACATGTCTTCTTAATAGATCGTCTTCAGTTAAGTGGAATCCTCTTTCAGTCGGTAGAATCTCGTTGTTAAGTGCATCAAAGTATTCTTTTTCTTTTTTGAAGTTTTGAGCATAAACATTTCCTATCTGACTTATGCTAGTAATTCCCATTGCGTATAGGTCTGTACCGGCATGTGTGCTGTATCCTTGAAAATTTCTGTACAGTTGTTTTTCCTTTAGTGCCAATGCAAGTTCATCAGTAGGTTTTGCAAAGTGGTCCATTCCAATAAATATATAGCCAGCTGTAGTTAATTTTTGAATGGTCATTTTTAATATTTCGAGTTTTTCTTGAGGTGCTGGTAAATCTTCGGGTTTAATTAAAGCCATATGTTTTTTAAGCCAAGGTACATGAGCATAGTTGAAAACTGCAATTCTATCTGGAGAAATGTCTATTATTGCATCAACAGTTTTAGAAAAAGATTCAACAGTTTGAAATGGTAGGCCATAAATTAAATCAAGATTGATAGAATGAAATTTTAATTCGCGTATCCAATCAACAACTTGTCTTGTCATATCTTCAGGCTGAATTCTGTTAACAGCTTTTTGAACTTTTTCGTTAAAGTCTTGAACGCCCATACTAATTCTGTTGAATCCGCCGTTTTTTAGGGCTGAGAGGTGCTCTTTAGTTAGACCGCGCGGGTCAATTTCGCAGCCTTCCTCTGCGCTTTCTCTAAAATCAAAGCTTTGGTTAATAAATGAAATTAGATCTGATATTTCATCTGGATTTAAATAAGTTGGTGTTCCGCCGCCCCAATGAAGTTGAACAACTTTACGGTCTGGCGAAATGTATGTGCGGACTAAGTCAATCTCATTCTTTAGGTATTTAATATACTCTTGAATGCGCGAACGATTTCTTGTTATAATCATATTGCAGCCGCAGAAGTAACATAAAGTATCACAGAACGGAATATGGAAGTATAGTGATAAATCAGGTGAATTTTCCGAATTGTTGGTTCTTATAATTTCATCTAAAAAATGTTCATGAGTAAAGGATTCGTTAAAATGGGGAGCTGGCGGATAGCTTGTATATCGCGGGCCAGGTCTATCATATTTTTTAATTAAGTCTAAATTTATCTCTAACATAATTTCCTCAAGTTTTTGTGTAGATTATTTCAATCTATGTGAAATCTTTTACTTTCTTTTTTTACAGTGGTTACTAAATATTTAGCGTTTTCAGGTGGAATATCGGGTGAAATGCCATGTCCAAGATTAAAAATATGGCCGTCTCCTTTTCCAAAAGATTCAAGTACTTTAATTGCTTCTTGTTTGATTTTATTTTTGTTAGCATAGAGAACCGTTGGGTCAAGATTACCCTGCAGAGCTACTTTATTGCCAATTTCTTTGCGTGCTTTTTCCAGACTAATTGTCCAGTCAATACTAATCACGTCGGCTTTTGTGTCAGCTAATTGTTTCAAATTGTTGTGTACCCCTTTAGCAAAAATAATTACAGGTTCGCTATTTCTTTTTAATTCAGAAATTATTTGAGTGATATATTGTAATGAAAATTCTTGATAATCGGTAGGTGAAAGAATTCCACCCCAAGTATCAAATATTTGAATAGCATCAGCGCCAGCTTCAATTTTAGCTGATAAATAATTTGTTACAGCTCTTGCAATTTTATCTAATAGTTGATGAGCTGTTTTAGGTTGATTGTATATAAACTTTTTAATTTCAGAAAAATTTTTAGTCCCTCCGCCTTCGACCATATAGGTTATTAATGTCCATGGCGAACCGCTAAAACCTATTAGCGGAACTTTTCCATTTAATTCTTTTTTGGTTAGTGAAATTGCATCCATAACATATTTTAAATCACTTCCAGCATCTATTTCTTTTAGATGATTAACATCATCTTTATGTCTTATTGGATTTGGAAATTGGGGTCCTTTGCCTTCGTTGATAATTAATTTCATTCCCATAGCTTCAGGAATTACAAGTATGTCTGAAAAAATTATAGCAGCGTCTACGCCTAAAATATCTACTGGTTGTATTGTTACTTCAGCAGCAAGTTCGGGAGTTTTGCACATTTTAAGGAAATCGGCTTTTGCCCTTATTTTTCTATATTGAGGCAAATATCTGCCCGCTTGCCGCATTATCCATATTGGTGTCCTTTCAGTCTTTTGTTTTTTGCATGCTTTTAAGAAGATGTCATTTTTTATTTTTTTCAATCTATCCTCAATATTAATAATTAATTTTATTTTTCATTAAAAAGGAAATATTCAATAATTGCTTTTTCCAAATCCTCCAAAGTACTTTTCTTAGGAATAATGTTCACTGTTACTTTATATTCCTTGATGGCAGTCTCTGTAGTTGGACCAATAGCTGCGACTAAGGTATTGTTAAAGTAAACAGTTGGATTGGAAAGTTCCATTAATGTTAAAAAGGCTTTGAAAGTTGATGGACTTGTAAAAATAAAAACATCTGGCTTTTGTTTTATAATAAAGTTTATAGTCTCTGTTAACTTACTTTTGTCGTTTACCTCTACATCATAAATAGGAATAGCATCAACTTTTGCACCCAGCTCATTTAATTCTTTTTTTAGGTTTTTATCTGCTATAGCAGAACAAGGTATTAAAATTCTTTTTTTAACTATGTTTTCATCTCTAAAGAGCTCAATTATTCCATTAGCAGAAAAATTATTAGGTATAAGACTTACCTTCATTCCCAAGCTTTTGCATGCATTAGATGTTTTTTTCCCAACGGCAACAATTTTACTATTAGCTAAATTAATGTTGTAGTTTTTTGAATATTCAAAAAATATTTCTGCTGCATTAGCTGATGTAAATATTAAGTAATCATAGCAAGAGAAGTTTTGTAAGGCTTTGTCCAATGCCTCATTATTTTTGAAGGGCAGTATTTTAATTGTAGGAAAGTATATTATATTTGCGCCAGCATTGGTAAGCGAAATTAGCGAATTATCACCTTCTAATTCTTTAGTGATTAGTATTGTTTTATTTTTTAATAGTTTGTTCAATTTATCTTTTCGAATAAATTTCGTTTAAGATTTCGTTAGCACCGGCATTAATGAGTGCTTGAGCTACTTTATTTCCTAGAGACTTCGGATTATTTTTACTTCCTCTCATTTTAGTCTTAAATGAAATCCTTCCGTCTGATGATCCTACAAAAGATTCAAGGAATAATCCATTGTTTTCAGTGTGGGCGAAAGCTCCAATAGGCACCTGACAACCGCCTTGTAGATTTTTCAGCAACTCTCTTTCAGCCGTAACAGCTGCGAAAGTGTTTTCATCATGAATAGGTTGAATAAGTTCTTCAGCAAACCTGTTTAAGTTTCTAATTTCGATTGCGAGCGCTCCTTGTCCAACTGCAGGTAATATTTGGTCTGTGGGAATAATTGAGGAAATATGTTTTTGTAAATTAAGCCTTTCTATACCTGCCCTTGCCAGTATTATTGCATCCCAGGTTGATTCAAAAAATCTTTTTATTCTAGTTGGAACGTTACCACGAAGTTCTTCAATTTTTAAATCCGGTCGTAAATGAAGCAATTGAGATTTTCTTCTTAGAGAACCAGTTGCAACTGTAGCATTTTCTTTAAGGTCAAAGATTGTCATACCTTTTTTTCTTGCTATTAAAACATCTTCAACGTAATGTCTTTTTGTTACAGCAGCTAATTTTAATCCCTCTGGTATTTCCGTTTGAAGATCCTTTAGGCTGTGAACGGCAATGTCAATTGAGCATTCAAGTAGTTCGTTTTCTAGTTCTTTAGTGAATAAGCCTTTATCACCAATTTTAAATAAAGCAGCTTTTTGTAGTTTATCTCCTTTGGTTTTAACAATTTTTATTTCTACAGATAAGTTTTTGTTTTTCCTTTCAAGTTCTTTTTTAACATAATTTGCTTGCCATAATGCCAGCTCACTCCCCCTTGAACCAATTATTAATTTAATTTTTCCCAATTAATTATTCCTTTTTCTCATTGTTGTTTTTAAATCCGTTTGGCTCGAATTTATCTAAGTTGAATAATTCTTTTAAAACTACTGAGTGATTAATAATTTCTTGAGTATTCATACCTTGTTCAGCTAACTCTCTTAGCTTTACTGTTGGATTATGTAATAGTCTCCCAATCATTCTTCGAGTCATATCTTCTAACTTTGCGTAATCTTCCTTAGAAATTTTATGCCTAATCTTGTTAAGTTCATCGTTGCGTATTTCTTCAAAGAATTCTCTTAGGGATTTAATCGCAGGTACAATTTCCAAAGTATTGTACCAACTAAAAAAGTTAACTAATTCTTCCATTATAATTTTATTTACAAGTGGTATTTCGTTTTTTCTTTTTTGAATGTTTTGGTCGACAATAATTTTGAGTGAATCCATATCGTGGTAGAACACATTTTCTATTTTCTTTACGTTCGGGTCAATGTCTCTTGGCACTGCGATATCCATCAAAACAACAGGAGAGTTTTTTCTTTTTTTCATCATTGATTGGATATCATCAAAATTGAGAATGAGGTTTTCAGCACTAGTAGCACTCAAAATTATATCAAAATTATGTAGGTGTTCTTTTAAATACTGAAATGGGACAATTTCACCATGGACTTTTTCAGCTAACGCTTCAGCTTTGGAAAGGGTTCTATTAGAGATGGCAAGTTTTCCAACCCCTTTATCTTTTAGATGAACAGCAGCAATTTCACCAGTTTCGCCAGCGCCAATAACGAGCGCCGACTTTTTATCTAAGTTCGAGAATATTTTTTCAATTACTTGAACCGCTGCATAACTAACTGTAACTGCACCTTCGCCAATGCTTGTCTCTTTAATTGCTCTCTTACCGGTTTTTATAGCAAAGTCGAACACCCGACGCATTATAGTGCCTGCAAAATTTAAATCTTCAGAAATTTCAAAAGCTTCTTTAACTTGAGCAAGAATTTGACTGTCGCCAATAATCATCGAATCTATACCGGTAGAAACAGAAAAAATGTGTCTTACTGCGCCGCAGGAAAAAAACTTTTCAAAATTATCAGAAGTTAATCCATCAATTTTTTTAAAGTTCAGCAGATGTTTGATTAGTAAATTATAGTCCAATAAATTTTTTTGTGGAAAGCCGAAGACTTCCGTTCGATTGCAGGTTGATAATACAAATCCCTCGCTAAAAAGTTCTTTCTTAAGTAAATGAATGAAATCAATGATTTCATTTTTACTTAAGTAAAGCGCTTCTCTTAATTCGATAGAAGCTGTTCGGTGATTTATTGTAATTCCAAATAAATTCATACCAATTCTATTACAATAGTATCAGTAAAATGAATGAAAAGTATTTGTTAAAACAGTGGTAAGCACCAGCGATATCATTGCAACAACAAACCCACTAAGGGAAAATATAATTACTTTTTTGCCATACCAGTTAGTTAAAAATTTGGCTGAAATTCCAACGCCGTAAATAATCCAGACAAACCCTGTTGATATTAGTTTGGGATCAAAATAACTAAAATTGGGAAAAGCTTGAGGCAGCCAAATTATGCCAATGATTATAGCAATTGTTAGTAGGATAAAACCAATTACAGCAGATTTAAAACTTAATTTTTCTAAAACCTCAAGACTGGGTAATCTATTAAAAATTATACCAAACTTATTCGCTTTTAAATTGTGATATAACTGAATAAACAGCAATCCATACACAGCAGAAATTGTTATTCCTGAATAACCAAGTAAAGCACTTACAACATGAAGGCCTAATAATCTGTTTCTTAGAACATCAGGTACTACATAATTATTTTCGATAAACAAAGAAGATACTGTTTGGAAGATAAAAGAGAAAAAAATTATGAAAGAGCCAGTTCCTCGAACATCGGTTAATAATTCCAAAATAAAGTAAGAAAACGCTATCGAGAAAGCTAATACAGAAAAAATTTCAAACTTGTTTGTAATGGGTGGGTGGTCATATTCTACAGTTCTGAGCAATAAAAAAACTAAATGAGTTAAAAGGGCTAAGAATAAAAAAAGTCTTTTGGAATTATATAAAAACTTTTTCTCGTTAAGAAAATCGTACCCATAGACAACAAATACTGTTAAGTAGAAAACTGGCAGTAAAATATTTAGAATAGAGATTGATTTATCCATAGCTTTTCTTTTATAATTTGCCTCTAATAGTGTGCCAATATAAAAAAAATACAAAACAAAGCTATTAAATATCCAAACGAATTTCATGGCTTAAAAGAGTACAGAATGAGCTAAAAAAACCTATGATATTTCTGATAAAAGCGATTTTTCAACAAAGTGATAAAATGACAGCTATTATTATGATTTGAGATTGCTATGATTGATAAATGGTTTATGTGATTTTCTTAGAATTGAGAGTAGGGTGATGTATTTTATAAAATTGTTGATAGGTGAATTTATAGAGCAAGTCGGGACAGCGTCCCGACTTACTAAATTACTCTTCCTCGTAAACATTTATTTGTCCGTTTATGTGACGGGTAGGATCAATAATTTTTCCTTGATTATCAACAACACCTGTATGGCAGTTACTACATTGATTTATTGTGAACTGCCTATGACCCGTAGGCGGCAGTCCATGGCATGTACCACATGCAGCTTGTGTTTTATCGACTTTGTTCCAAATTGGTGAAAAATTATTACCTTCAATTTTATCAGAAGTATAAATAAAGTTTTTGAGTCCTTCACTTAAAGTGGAATTGGCTTTTAAAAATTGGAAATTTCCATGACAGTAGGTGTTACTGCATTTAAGAGTAGAAGGATCAAAAGAAGGATTTGAATTAGCATTTTTTGCAAGCGAACCAAAAACTATTTCAGCGCCGGGAGTATTGTCAATGTGCCCTTCTGCAAAAACATTAGAGGGTACTAAATGACATTCATTACAAGCAATTTTTTTAGTTAAAACTGTATTATCCAAATGAGAAGAGTGAGCGCCTACTCCAGGGTCGCTTACGCTTGTGGAGCCATTTAAAGCTCTTGGCGGAGCAATTTTATTTGGGATGTCAAAATTACCATGACATGTATTACATGCTGCGGGTCCTTCTTCAGAGGTGTGGCATCCAGAAGTTTTACATGAAACTTTTGCAAGTCCACCAGAAAAATCATTTCCATGGCATTTTTGGCACTGAACTAAATCCCAGTTAGTAGTCATAAATAAATTTGCATGAAAGTTAGACGAGCCTTTGGTAATAAAACCGTTGCCGTGAATACTAACCTGTGGTGGAGATGTAATATCATTTTTTATGTCGCTGCATGATACGAATATTATTGAAATTGCCAGAGCGAATAGAGGATAAACTTTAAAGTATTTCATATTTAACCCAAAAATTTATTTTAGTACTTAATCAAAGATTGTTACCCCATTAAAAACACCCTCCCTTAGGTGAGGGAAGGGTGGGGCTTTTTTTACTTATGACAATATCCACAGAATCCTACCCCCTTAATTCCATTTGGTCTGGCGTTAGCATCAGTGTGACAAGTAAAGCACAATGAAGCAGAATCGCTGTGCCAATCACCATGATTATCTTTCATAAAATTTGCTGGATGAGTTTTAGGATTCGTTCCTTTTATGCCATCACTATCAGTATGGCAAACTATACAAGTCGGGTCTGCACCTTCAACATCATGGCAGGAAGCGCAATTTTCAATATCTTGTTTAGCTAAGATAGCATGCTGCCCGCCGCCAGATCCAACACCTATTGTTACAAAGTTAGATAATAAATGGGAAGTTGGTACAATTCCCTCTAATGCAAAATCACCTCCTTTAGAACTATGACATTCTGCACAGAAAGTTTCAATTTGGTGACATGTTTGGCATTCGGCGCTTTTCCCCTTGAAATCTATACCATGAGTATAAACATAATTTAAGTCATGTACTTGCGTAATTTGTTGCTGTTTGGAATCGTCAACGTATTTGTGAGGTGAATAAGGTGCGTAAAAATCTCTAGCAGCATTTTTTTCTGTAATCCTATTTGTTGACACGTGACAGCTTTCACAAAAATCATTATTGTGACACATCTGGCATTGGGCATTTGGGGAATTGGAAGCGAATTTGTGATTAGCTAAAAATGAAACTTCCTTATGGTCTTGCGGTATTAAATTTACAGTCGAAGTATGGCATGTTTCACAATTGTTAGTTGCTACAGTAGTGTTATTGTGACAAGAGTAGCAAGTAGACATAGAAGGTGTTGTTTCAGTGCTTTCAAATGCATAGTTGACCTTATCAAGACCTTTGTGACATGTAGTGCATTCGACTTTTAATTCACCAATATGAAATTTGTGATTAAAAATCACAGTTGCTGTTTTTTGAATTAGCGGTTCTTGAACATTTTCGTAGTGACACATGTTACAATTTTTTTCATCTTGAACATCATGGCATTGACCACAAGTTTCCATATCGGGTAAAAGTTTGTCACTTAGCGAAGTGCTTTCAGGTACTTTAGTGTGGCAATCTGCACAATTTACAGATGCATCTAAATGAACCTTGTGTGAAAATTTAATGATTTCTTTATTGGTTTTGCTTTTTTCTTGGACGTTACTATTTGTAGAACTGGCTGCAATAGCTAAGAATCCTATAATAATGACTGAAACGACTATGTAAAAATATTTTGGTTTCATATTTGTTTTAAAAGTTAGTATTAAACCAGTAATTAATTTTTAATAAAAGTCTAAAATCGTTTTTGTAAATCTTATTATTGAAATATTGACCTTGAACATCGAACGAGAATTGAGTAAAAGGCCTAAGATTAACTCCAGCTAAAACAGAAGTTATTGAATTGAGCGGGGAATCTTCCGATAACTTATAGCTGGTATAAGACAGTCCTAAAGAAGGTGTAATAGTGCCTTCGGCAAAAGATTTTGCTGCGTAGATTGAAATTGCATCTAACTCGCCTGCATAACCCAAATTTTTACGATAAGTCAAGCTGCCAAAACTTGAGTTGACCCCAACAGTTATACGTTGAGAGTTTTCATCTTCATACACTACATTTGCAAATTTTCCAATTAAGGTATAGGTCTTGTTTATTTTATAATCCAATCCAGCTTCCATTTCTTGAGTATTGCCATAATTAAACACAGAGAAAATAGAATTGTATCTGATTCTTGGTTCTCTGTAGTTGTAGTATAAATCGATTCCAAAATTATCCGTTGCTTGTAAACGTCCGTTAATTTCAAATTTGCTTGCTTTAGAAAAATTTAGGTCGTAATCAAATCTTGTGTTGACGTTCCACTTTCTTTCTAACTCATAAGAAGCTTCTGCCGATAAAAATTTATACTGATTTGATTTTTGTAAGATTAATATTGTAATTGGGTCTAAGTTCTCACTTAATCTAATTGTTTCATAGTCTACAGGCTTGAAATTTTTGTCAACATAACTGATGGCAAATCTAAAGTTTTGGAGTAAAGTAGTTTCAAGTTTGCCGCCTAAAATGTAATCGTTTGACAGGTCATCTGTAAATTTTAACTTTTGATAAGCAGGTACATTTCCTCCGTAATAACCTACAAGAGAGAAATTAGAATATTTTACCTGCAGATTAACCCCATCGTATACGCCGCCTGCAACAGAGTTAAATAAAGACTGTCTGCCAATTTTTAAAGTAGCTACCTTAAATAAATTTCGTGCTTCAAAATATAAATTGTAGAAACGAAGTCTTGGATCGGATATAAGTGTGTTGCCAATATTAGATTCAAAATTAAGTCTAGTTCTTAACGAAAGGTTGTCTTTATTGAAATTAAGACTCATAGTTTGATAGGACCTAACGAAAGTTTCGGAGTTATTTAGGTTATCAAACCTTTGGAATGTATAGTATGAAGAGGAAAGTATGCCGTTGATATTTTGGGAATAAATTATCAACGGCATGAGAAACAAAACAAGCAATATTTTTTTCATAGTTAAATCCAAAAAATTGGTTAACCTTTGGGAACAGGATGTTTAATTTTAGCCCACATAGTTTTGAAATCGAATTTTTTGAAAGTTGGGCTTTTTTCGTTGTGACAAGTTGTACAGAATTTTTCAATTTCTTTTTCGTCTTTCCACAGTACTAATCCAGCTTTTACAGCAGCAGCTCGGTCTTTCATTATTTTCATTGATTTGTATTCTGAACCTGGTCCGTGACAAGCTTCGCATTGAACGCCGTCTTCAATTTTAAATTTGCTGCCGAACATGGATTTATCTTTGCCAGCACCAGTGACATGGCATGATAAACATTCGGCATCTTCAACAGCCTTTTTCTTATGTAGTTTTTGTGCGATCTCATCTGCTTCTTTTGTTTGCAGCGTTTTGTATGCTTTAGCATGTGCACTTTCCTGCCAAATTTTTAATTGCTCACCTTGTTTGGCAGATTTATGACACATACCGCAGACTTGAACACCTTCATAAGTAGCTTTGGATTGAGCAAATTCTAATTGTGGAAATGTTATAAGTAAAACTGTTAAAATGAGATAAAAAATTCTGCGTGCCATTTTTCCTCCTGAATGAATGTTTATTGAAAAATCTTGTAGTTCAAAAGAACGATAAAAAGAGACATATCAATCGAAAATATAGTCTAATTATCTTAATTTGGCAATAAGGTCTTATTATTTATATTTAGTCTTAATTATTTATTTAGAACTTTCTCATCATTTATTTTCAGCTTATTTTCCAGCCATTCTCTTAGTGCTGGATCTTTTTCCAGCTCTTTATTTATTACCTCATCAGGTTCAATTTTATTTTCCTTGAGAGTTTTAGCAAATAACTTGGTAGAGTTACTAAGCTGATTTTCCTTTCTAACACCAGCTAAAAACTCTTTCCATTCTAAAACTATCCTTCTAAAGTGTTTTTCGTGATGGTGCCTGTAATGATGTAATTCCATTTTTCCGTTAATCCAAACTAAGCTCATGGGGTATTCGCTAGGTTGAAAAATTACAAAGAACCAATGCCATACTACAATTGCAAGAGTAGCTAAGATTGCCTCATAAAAGTGAATGATTTCACTCACTCTTATTAACCACGTTGGTGCCCAACTACCGACTAAAGTTGGAAACCAAAGAAACAAACCAGTAGTACCCATAACAACGGTTCCCCAAATTAAAGCCCAATATTCTGCTTTTTCGGTGTAGTCGTAATTATCAAAATTTGGTCTTTCCTTTTTGAGATGAAGGTAATAAAGCAGATTGTCTCTTGCATCAATTACGTCAGAGAATTTTGGTATAAGGCTTTTTAGGATTTCCCTTCCTCTGGGTGTAAAAATTAAATATAAGATATGATAAAGACCCAATGAGATTAAAATTACCGCTGCAGTTCTGTGAACGTTTTGTCTAATAGTCTCAGTTAAACCCAAACTTTTTAATAATTCAGCCCACCAACTATTTTGGAATTTTAAAGCAAAACCTGTAATAGCCAAAAGTATGAAAGAGGTAAGCAATATAAAATGTTGGATTACTTCATTTTTTGTAAATCTCGGTATTACTATTTCGCCTTCTAATCTCTTTTTCTTTCTCCTAACTTCGTGAATGTATATCAAGATATTATGTAAGAACATAGCTCCAATTACCGAGATTATAAGCCAAAAATAAATTGTGGAAACTATGTCTTCAATCTTTTGAGCTTTTTGTGTGATTGCTTTGTGTGAATAACTTTTAGCAAATGTTTCAGTTGCCTTGGGGTGACATTTTTGACAAGTCTTAGTTACATTTCTTTCGTTTACTGTAGATTCAGGATTCCACTTAGGAAGAATTTTATGAACTGAATGGCAATCCACGCACATCGCAGCATCTTTATCACCACGCATAACGGCAAGGCCATGATAACTATCCTGATAAGATTTAACGACACCACCTTCAGTTCCAAAACGTACTGTCATTCGTGGGTCTTCATGACAGATAACACAAGTTTTTTCTTGAAGCTTTTTCTCTTCAATTTTTTTATTAACAATATTAACTGCTTGAATGCTATGCTCGGTATGGCAATCATTACAAACTGGTGCTTCTCTAATTCCTTGTTTTGCTCTAATCCAATGAATTGATTGTTCGTAATCATTTACAATATTTTGATGGCACTGGCTGCAAGTAGCTGGAATGTTGAAGCTAGATATTTTTGATCCGGGTTGAATCCTGTTCTTGATATCGTGAACTCCGTGACATGTTGTGCATGTTGCTGCTATTTTCCCTTCAGCAACAAGTTTGCCATGTACTGAATTTTCGTATTGAATGCCGGGATTTTTTATTGGCAAATTATATTTTCTAACAAGCTTAGGATTATCATGGCATTTAGCACAAGTAGAAGCAATATTAACTGGGTAAACTGAACTTTTTGGATTGTTAACTGGTAATATTTCGTGAGAACCGTGACAATCCCAGCATTTTGCAGCCTCATCAATCCCTTCACTTAAAGCAATTCCATGAATACTTTCTTTATGCTCTTTTGCTATTTGGCCGTGACATAAATAACAATCTGCTTTTTGCGTTACTTTGACGTTTTGAGGATGTTCGTTAAGATTTTTTGCAATATAATTATGACAATCTGCACATTCTAAATTTTTATGAACAGATTGGCTTAAATGTGGTTTTATGTCTTTTTGCTCGTGGCATTCAAAACAAACATTTGAGGAAGTACGTTTAACATGGTATGTTGAAGCTAATGTTGTGCTCATGTCCGCGTGACACTTACCACAATATTGCTTTGATTTGTCGCTTACTTTTTCCGCTGAAATAATTTTGTGTGTATCGTGACATGTAGTACACGTTGGTGCATTTTTGACAGTTTTAAGTCTCCTATGAATATCATTTTTCATTGATTCAGCGTATTCTTCATGGCACACACTGCAATTAACTTTTTTTGCTCCTTTGTCAATATGCTCTTCATTTTTTACATCGGTATGGCAATCTTCACAGCCAATAATTTTTTCGTGAACTGAATTGGCAATAACATTTTCATGGCAATCAAGGCAATTAAAATTTTGTGCAGTTAATGGCGAGGTTGACAGAAAAAGAAAAAGCACAAAAATCAATTTAGCAATAAAAAGAAATTTTACTATAGTATTTTTCATTATTATTTAGTTTTTATTTGTAGACAAATATCATCGAATATAAAATAAGAACAATAATTGTTAGCCCAATGAATAAGGCTATGAAACCGAATATTTTTGCAGCCTTATCTAAAGCTGAAGAAGGTGGAACGTTATTTATCTTTGTCTTGTACTTATCTTCGTTCATAATTAACTCAAATTCTCTTGGTCGGTCTTTTTTTAATTCTTCGAGGGAAACTTTACCTGTAAAAATAACTCTGTCCATTGGAAATTTGTCAGGCCTAAAATGTGTATTGAAAAAATGAACAGTAAAAATAAATCCTACTGCTAAGAGTGCCTCGTCGCTATGAATTATGGTTGCAATATTAATAAACCACCCTGGGAAACCAAGTTTAGTAAAAAATTCAGGGAACCATAAGAAAAGTCCGCTCGAGCCTATAACAGCAACTCCCCAAAAAACTGCAAAATAATCGAACTTTTCCCAATATGTCCATCGTCCATATGCTGGTCGTTTCCCAATTCCAAAAAACCACTTCATTGTTTGGTAAAACTCAATTAAATCACGCTTATTAAACATTAACGAGCTTTCACCTTTAAGTAAATCTTTAATTTTTTGTTTTCTTTTTTTCTTTTTCTTTATTAGATAACCAATGTGCATAAAAAAATAGAAAAAAGTAATTAATGCAGCAACTCTGTGAATGAAGCCCGTAACTTCATAGCCGCCTAGTATTTTAGAAATGAATTGAAAAACACTAACACCAGAAAATTTTATAACCATTCCTGTAATTGCAAGAGATAAAAAACTAATTATAACAAGCAGGTGTAAGAATCTCGAAAATGCGTCAAAACGTTCGTAATATTTTCCTTGAATATTGTTTTCTAAAAAATTTTGGTCATTCATGATTTTGCGATTTTTGTTTTTTCTTTTCTTTTAATGCTCTTGGCAGCCAGAGTAAAGTATGTAACCCGAAAAAAGTAAAAGTGCCAGCTAATAAAATTGTCATAAACCAAAAAGTATAAAATAAATATGGATACTTTTCTTTATCGTGGTGAGTTGCATGTGTTAAGTAGCCTACAAATTTTCTATTGGAGTTAGGATGACATTTTTTACAAGTCTGAACAATGTTAGCTCTACTTAAGGTTGAATTAGGATTATCCGGTGGTAAAATTTTATGTGAGCCGTGACAATCGGAACACTTTGCTGCTTTTGCTTCACCGAGTTTAGAGACCTTTCCATGAAAAGTATCGAAGTAAGTTTTGCTAACGTCTTCGTGACATTTGCCACATTGGTTAATAATTTTTTGCCGGAACAAGCTTTGATCCGTTCTGATTATTGTATGGGACTCGTGACAAGTATTACATACTGGTAACTTTTTATCTGTTTTCGTTACAGTAGGGCTATGAATACTTTTCTTAAAATCTTCGTAAACACCAAGATGGCATTTAGCGCATGTTGATGCAATATTGTTAGGATTTACAGTTGAACGAGGATCGGAAGGGGGTAGTTCTCTGTGACTTGTATGGCAATCGATGCATGTTGCTGTGACCAGTAATCCACTTTGTAGTAATCCTTTTCCATGTATGCTTTCGGTATAATTTTTTATTATATGCTCATTACCTTTTGCAATTAATTTTGTTGCTTTAGCTCCATCCTGATGACATTGAGAACATAGTGCAGGTATGTTCTTAGAGAATGTAAACGATTTTAGATTGTTCTTGGATAAAACATTGTGTTTGCCGTGACAATCTGTGCAATACGGTGCATCTGGGTTACCTTTGTAAAATAATGTTCCATGCTGGCTTGATTGGTAATCTGAAACTTGTTGTGAATGACAAATTGAGCAATCAACAGTGCCGCTGTTTAAACACACAGGATTTTTTGATTTACTAATATTAACATGGCACTTTATACATGAATTTGTAGCATGAACAGATTCTTTGAATTCAGCTAAGTTAATGTAAAGCGAAATTTTTTTACCGTCTTTAACTTTATACAAGTTCTTATCACCATGACATTTCATACACATATCATCTGGAAAACTGTCATCGTAAAACACTTTTCTTACTCGGTGAGGCTGATGACAATCAATACAGACAGGAATTTTGTTTGGCTCCTTTTCCCATAATTCACCGCGAATTACTTTTTGGTGGACCTGCTCAATTTGTCTATGGCATTTAGTGCAGGTTTTTATAACATTGTTTCTGTTAATTGTAGAATTAGGGTCTTGAGGCGGCAAAATATCATGTGACGTATGGCAGCTTGTACAAACAGCCGTTACAATTAAACCTCTCTTAAATAAGCCTTCACCATGAATTGATTCCTGATAATCTTCTAAAATATGTTTTTCAGTAATAAACCTTAATTTTGAAACGGGTGTCCCTTCTTTGTGACATGTTCCGCATAACGAAGGAATGTTCATAACATAAGTTTTAGATTTTGAATTTGTGGAGGGAAGTATATCATGTTTGCCATGACAATCTATGCACGCAGGTGCTAAGTAAACTCCCCTTGATAATGCAACCCCGTGCAGACTTTTTTGGTAGTGTTTAGATTCATTATCGTGGCAGACTGAACAATCTACTTTTTGTAATTTTTCAGGATGTGGTAAATTATCCGGGTCAACATCAGTATGGCAACCTGTACAGCTAATTTGCTCATGGATTGAGTTAGAAAATATTTTCCCGTTGACAAATAAGGAAATTACTTTTCCATTACTTTCTGTTGTTAAAGTTCTATCGCCGTGACAGTCTAAACAAACCTGGTCATCCTTACTCTGCGGTAAAAGAGAGCTGTTTGTTAAAAAAAATAAGGTTAATGCTGAAATAAAATATTTTTTCATTAAAATTTAATCAGCTGTTGAAGAGTAAAAAATATGTCAAAAATCATGCTCAATTAACTAATTAATTTTTGGATTAAAAGATAGTCTATTCACAAATTTACCTTAAAGAAATTTTTGTTTGGTAATATTTTTTTTAATAATGAGAAACTTATTATCAATGTAAAGGATAAAGAGTCAACATATCTTTAATTACCCTAAAAAACTACTTTTTAGAAAATACTGCTCAAAATCTTTTCGTAAGAAGAAAATCTTAATACAATCCTATTGGATAACATAGTTTAAGCTAATCTCTCTTAAAAAACTTTGAAACTATGATATGCCAGTGCTTTTCTTCTAATTTACCCAATTGTCCAATGAATAGTTCATCAAAATCCTTTTTATCTTTTTCAGTTTTTAAGTAATCTTGAATAAACTTCATGTATTCATCTATTTCATTTTGATAGAAATTAACAGCGGACTTGCCAATTTTTAAATCTTTCAATTCTGTATCAAGGTTATCGGCATCGATAGAGCAAATCCAGTTTTTTTCGTAAGGAGTAAAATTCAAAAGCGATAAATTCTCTGAAAGCTCATGATTAATTTTGGAAACTTGTCCGCTCAACGGTGAACCAAAAGTAATTCTTTTTTTATTTTGTTTAATGCTAAATAATGGTTGACCTTTTTGAACTTTCATTCCAAGGTTTGGAAATTCAATATCTTCAATATCACCAATTAATTTTTTTGCAAAATCATCAATGCCAACTTTAACTGTGCCGTCCTGCGATACACTTGCCCATGTGTGATTTTCTGATATAAATACGCCGCCTGGTATTGAGAATTCTCCTTTGCTGAATTTTTCCGCTTCTTCAAAATGAGTTATGTGTACACGTGGTTTTAATTGTTTCCGTATTCTTTCTTGTCGTTTAATAAGTGAGTTATTGGTAAATTTAAGCAATTCGTCTTCGGTAAATGGTTTTTGGACATAATCCATTGCGCCGTATTTCATACAATCTACAGCGGTTTCTACAGTTGCATACCCAGTTATTATTATAACATCAATATCTGGCCGTAAGTTTTTTATAATTTTAGTTACTTCCACACCATCCATCTCAGGCATTTTAAGGTCAGTAAAAACAAAATCATAATGGTGGGATTTTATTAGATTGATTGCTTCGGGACCGGAGTTGACTGTATCCACTGAATAGCCGTCTAAGACAAGAATTTTTCTAAAGCTGTCAAGTATGATATCTTCATCGTCTACGCATAGTATACGAGCTTTGGGATTTGGCACTTCAGCTCGCTTTAATGAAACCGCTTCTTTACTGAAATCAACTCTTAAACTCTCTTCTAAAATGGCAGCTCTTTCCTTACGAATTTTCTTGGCTTGAATATTTTTAATTACGAATCTTATGACAATATCTGCAATTATAAATACAATTAATGCTAAAATAAACAGAGGCATTATTTATCTCCTTATATTAACTTTATTTTTTATCACTTTTAAAAGATTTCCTCAAAATTATTACCTGTGAAAATTCGTGTATTTTGTGTCTATGATCTATCTGAGCTGCATGGTATTAGTTTTTTTATTTCGTATTCATATTCTGTTGGTATAAATCTATAAATCCAACCCTCGAAGTAGGGGTCCTTTTCAATCAGTTGAGGATTAGTGATTAGTTTCTCGTTTATCGAGATAATTTTGCCGCTTAAAGGAGATAATAAATGATGAGTTAAATTTTCTTCAGTTTCGAACCATGCACAAGCTTGCCCCTGCACAGCGTTGTCATTTACATTCATCAAGTTGATTTTCTTAATTGTATTTATTGTCTTGGTGTAAAGGTCTGTTGCACCAATTAAAACTGTTTCATCGTTTTCTTTGTTTAGCCAAGTGGAATAGCCAAGCCTGTAATATTTCGCTGGACATGGCACGTAGACAAACTCTATATTTTTAGCCTGTTTAGATTTCAATAATTTCCAATAATTTAATCCTCTGTGAATTATGCTTATTAGTTCATCTGTTGTAAAAGGTTTAGGGATAAAACCGATTGCACCTTGGTAAAGCGATTCCACAGCATTTTCAACTGTGGTGTAGCCGGTTGTAATAATTATTGGTATGTCAATTTTAAGTCGTTCTGTTTCTGCTATGAATTTAAAGCCATCCATTTCTGGCATCATGATGTCACATATGATAAGTTTGAATTTCTCTTTCTGAAGTCGATTCAGAGCAGTTAAAGCATTTAACTCGCCTATGGCAGTAAATCCTTCCATAGAAGCAATTTTTATAACTGAATCTATTATTACCTGTTCATCGTCAATTATCAATATGTCGTATTCTTTTGCCATCTTATAATTTTTTTTTAATCTTTATAAAGGCAATCGTATTGTAAAAGTAGTGCCTTTACCCACCTCGCTTTCTACGTTTATTGTTCCATTATGAATTTCAATGATTCCCCAGATAACAGATAACCCGAGGCCGGTTCCTTTTTGTCCTTTGGTCGTAAAAAATGGATCAAATATTTTATTTAAATTTTCTTTTGGAATACCGCAGCCAGTATCTTTTACAGTTATCTCTATAAAATTTTTTTCGCTTTCTAATGGGATATCCCATTTTTGCCAATCGTCATTAAACTGAGCGCATCCTTTTATGTAACCATTATTAGGTATTTTAATCTTGTAAACAGGTCCGCCACATTTTGGACATTTTTCATTTTTAGCTATTAGAGTTGTTTCGCATACGGGGCAAAGTAAATTATATGGTTTTTCTTTTTCAATTTTTATCTGAATGTCATCTTTATGTCTTCCATAAACAGCGTCTAAGTGAATAATCCCTTCGTTCTTTGCATTTCTTACTTTTAATTTTATAGATGGGAAACCTTCTATTTTATAATCATTTTCAATTAGATTATGATTTTTTTCACATACTGCTGATTTTACATTGGCAATTCCTTGAGAAAGTGTGGCTACTGAAGTTTTGATAAAAATTTTACCACCATCTTTACTAATTGAATCGTTAGCATTTACTAATAAATTTATAAAAACTTGTTGCATTTGATTTGCATCGGCAGTAATGCTGGGTAATTTATCATCATAATTTTTTTCAATAATAACATTATTTAATCTTAGTTGGTTGTTAACAACGCTTAAAGCTCTGTCAATAATTTCATTAATATTTATTTTTGTTTTTTTGGGAGTTGACTGACGAGCAAAATCTAAAAGTCCCCTTACTATTTCTCTGCTTCTCATTGTTTCTCTAACTATAACTTTTAAGTCCTCTTGCAATTCGGGATTATTTTGAGTTCGCTTCAATAAATAACTACTGTAAGTTAACACGCCAGTCAATGGGTTATTGATTTCATGAGCTACACCGGCTGCAAGTTGACCCAAAGAAGCCATTTTTTCTGACTGGAAGACCTGCATTTGCATTTCTTTGAGTTTTTTTATCATGTTGTTAAAAGATTGTGCTAATGTGCCTAATTCATCTTTAGTCGTTTCTTTAATGAAATAATTTAAATTTCCCAGCCCGACTTGGTTAGTTGCATTTACAAGTTCTTTGACTGGTTTATCGACCCATCGTTTTATAAATAAGGCAATTATGAAACCAATAGCACTAACTGCGATTAAAGCGAAGATTAATCCCTGAATTTCGTTGTTGTGAATTTTTTCATCAATTTCTTTTAAGTGAATAGAAACATCAAGTACCCCAAGCACTTTAGCAGAGGACGGATGTGCATGGCAGTCTGCTTCGTAGCAAGATTTTTCGTTGTAAATCGGGTTTATTACTCCCAAGATTCTTGATGAATCTTGCTCTGACCTGTAAATTCTTGTTCTATCATTAATTGCTAATTTTTCTAAGGGCTTATTTGCAGCATGACATGCATAACAACTTTCGGCATACTTATCGAGCATCTTTCCAATATCTTCATGTCTGTTTGAATAAATAATTTCGCCATCTTTATTGAACACTCTAAGCGCATAAATTGCCGGATCTTTTCCTATTGTGTTAATTATATCATGAATCATTTCTCTCTGATTTAACATCATGCCGTGCCGTGTGCTGTTTTTAATTGCATCACTTAACTCAAGGGCATGCCGTTCCACTTCACTTAGTAAAATGTTTGTCTCTGATTTTAAGTTAAGATAAGTGTAACCCCCAATAATCACTATGGCAGTAACACCCACAATAAAGATTAATTTGAAACCAATTTTTCTGAACATAATTTTATTTTATTCTTCTCCCCGGTACGTTTTTAGGGTAACTTTTATCATCGTGGCAATCTGTACAGACTGGATTAGAGTAATTTTTTTCTTTGTGACAGTTATCGCATTCCAGTCCATAATGTGTTTCATCTAATGCGATACCGGTAATTTTATGATTGAAATTTTCCTGTGTCCACGAACCATGACACGATGCACAATCATCCTTAAGCCCTGTAAATTTACCTTTTGTAGTATGACATCTTTCGCAGCTTAACTTTCCATGAAATCTTGTAATGTCAAATCCCGTTTTTTCTTTGTGATTAAACGGACCGACTTCCTTGTTCTGATGACAGAAACTACATTTAGAATTTGTTTCTGTATCATGACAAGTAGAACAAATTTTATGATGCTGTTCTAATGTTATATGAGCTACTTGAGCTTTGTTTTTGTTATGGCATTTAGTACAGCTTTCGTTGCTGTGGCAATTTTGGCAATCAAGTTTGAATAAATTAACATGGTCACTGTGATAAAATGTTACGAGCTTCCCAACTGCATTTGGAGTATTGAATGTAAGTTTAATAGGAACAGCTACATCAGGATGAATTCTTTTGTGAGTTGATTCTGTACTTACAGCCAAATGAGTTTTCGTTGATTTATTTTTTAATTCATGACAAGAATAACATTCAACCTCGCCGCTCCATTCCCTATGACAGTTCATGCACAATCTGTGATATGCACCTTTCAAATCAGGTTTGCTTAAGTCTTCTCTTGCACGTTCTGGCTGATGGCATTGAACGCATCCTACTACTTTCCCTGGTGGATTATAATGATGGCAAGAGACACAGCCACCCGACATTTCAGACATTTCTGCATGAGCCTGATGCTTGAAAATTACAGGATTGTAAAGGTTGTTAGAACTTTTCAGCCTTTCAATTACTATTGTGTTGGGTCCATCTTCTGGTTTTTGTTTTACTGTGGCAATAAAATCTCTTGGACATTTAATTAAGCATGGATTTTCTTTGGTTGGGATATCACAACTATGACATGTCCTGCAACTTAAGTCTTGATAGACTTGATGAGATGTGGACTTGTTTTGTCCGAAATAATTTAAAGCCGTTAACAGAATTGAAATAATAACTAAATATAATTTAGATTTCATTTCACACCTTTAATAGCATATTTAGTTTTAAGTGCTCCTTCACTGGGTTGTGTAATTATTGGGAAAATCATAACTGCAGCTCTATACAATAATACTTCCAATGATATGAAGCCTAATGTTACTAATATCTCCCCAATTGATGGAAAATAAGGCTGAAATGAATAAGGTGGATTATAAGCCACAATAAAATTGTTTAAACGATTCATAAATACACCGAATATTACTAAGCATGAAGCAATAAATACCCCCGTTGGCGATTTTACAATCTTGGGTGAAAAGAACATTCTTAAAGGAATAACTACCCCAACGATTAGCTCAATAGTAAACATTACGCTTGTTGTATTGATTTCATATAAATAAACAAAAGTTTTTCTTATTACCATGTCACCAACTTTAAAGGCTAAGTAAGTAAACAGAATTGGTCCAACCATCCTTGCTAAATCTGTTAGTACGTCCATTTCGGGTTTAAGTCCAAATGATTTCGATGAGATTATTGATTCAAAAATTACCATTGGAAATCCAACTGAAATTGCTGAGAGCAGAAATAATAAAGGCAAAACTGGAGTTTGCCAAAGCGGGTGCATCTTAGGGCCAGCGATTATCATCAAAGTACCTAAAGAGGATTGATGTAAACATGAAAGAACTACGCCGGCAATAATGAAAATAAACATTGTTTTGTCTAATCCCTTGTCAAGAACTTGCAAAAGCCTGTCAATAGGTTTGTTTAGTTTTCTTAGTATACCGGGTAGATTAACTCGACCTATAAACCTCTCGCATACAATAGGCAGAAACTCAATATAAAGAACTGTCATGTATATCATAACGCACATACCAACTTCAAAAAGAGCTGAATTACCATTCCAGAAAATTAATGGGTGCCAAATGTAATACCATCTTCCCAAGTCTGTAGCTACGCTTAAAGCAACGAAAGTATAACCTAAGAGAGCAGTTAACAAAGCGGGGCGTATAATAACATGAAATTTTTCGCGGTGCATAATATGGCCTAAAGCTGCTGTTGTAAAACCGCCGGCAGCAAGAGCAACACCCAAAGCTACATCTAAACCAATCCAAATTCCCCATGGATACTGATTACTTAAATGAGTAACTGCGCCTAAACCAAAAATGAATCTTGCTAACAAGACAAGTAAACCAAAAGCAGCAAAAACAGAAATTACAATAACACCTGGAGTAAAAAATTTCTTTTTGATTTTTTGTGGCTTCATATATTCTTCCATAATTATTCCTCCTCAGTTTCAGTTTTTTTGTTTTTGTTAAGCCACATTACGCCACCTAACAAAGCATAAAGGGCAACAGGAGGAATAAAGTAAGCAAAAATTCCGTGCTGGATTGATTCTGAAACACCAGGAGCAGGTTCGCGCTGTAATTTAGGAAATGACAGTTTTGTAAAATCTTCTGAAGCTAAATACATCCACGATGTGCCGCCAACTTCAAACTCACCATAAATGTGATTGATGTACCTTTTAGGGTAAAGTCTTATTTTTTCTTTAGCTACTTGAATTAAATCTTCTCTTTTACCGAAAGTGAGTGCTTCAACTGGACAAACTTCAACACAAGCGGGCAGTTTTCCTTCTGATTGCCTAGTATAACAGAAATCGCATTTAGTGATTTTAGGTTGGAAAGCTTTGTGAAATTCAAATGCTGGGATTTGAAATGGGCATGCAACCATGCAATAACGACAGCCGATACACTTTGATTCATCCCAAACTACAGCTCCATTTTCTAACTTTGAAAATGCACCTACTATACATGCTGAAACACATGCTGGTTGGTCACAATGCATGCATTGAACTTTTACATCAATGGGAAACTTATCTGGGTCGCTGTTCTTGTATTCATTTACTACAGTGTAACTAGTATAATCCGGTCTTCGCATTTTCTTAAATACATCTCGATTATCATATTCTTCAATTGGAGGGGTAGGCATTTGATGTGCTGTTTTACAGGCCCATTCACATTTTCTACAACCAATACAAACAGTAGTATCAACTAAAACCCCCATTGCTTTGTCTGGTAGAAAACCTTTTTGTTCTTGAGCTTTTGTTTTTCTTGTCGTTAATCCAGTAATAGCAGCAGTTGCTATTGCAGTGGTTTTCAAGAAATTTCTTCTTGATTGTTTTTCCATTATTACCTCCAAGAAAAGCAGAATATAAATGGATTATTTCATCCATTTCAAAAATAAGCTTACAGTATCTTTTTGTCAATTTATTTTATTATCCTAAAAAAATCTAATTAATATGCTTTTTTTAACGTGATTTTTTATTAGTTTCATTTCCCAATTTTCAACAAATTTTTTGATAACAATGGCTAAAGATAAACTTAAAGAGCTGTCTGTTTTGAGAGATAAAATCAACCGTTTAGATGAGTCAATTATAAAGCTTTTGGCTCAAAGACGAGATATTAGCAGAGAAGTAGTTAAAGCAAAAGAAAGGGCGAAAATTCCAATTCGAGATAAAGAACGTGAAGCCGAAATATTAGAGAAAATTATTAAGCTGGGCAAAAAGTATGGACTGGATGCTCATTTTACAAATAAAGTTTTTTACGATATAATTGAGGATTCAGTTCGAATACAGCAAAATTATGTCCAGAGTGCTTTAAATAAAATCGAGAAAAAAAACATTACAGTTTCAATACAAGGAATTGAAGGCTCCTATAGTTATTTAGCAGCTAAGAAGTTTTTCTCTCATTCGAAAAGTGAATTAATTTTTTTAACAAAAGACAGATTTGAGGATGCTGTTGAAGTTTGTGAAAAAGGCGAAGCCGACTTTACTGTTCTTCCAATTGAAAATACTACTAGTGGGGGAATAAATGAAGTTTATGATCTTTTGCTTCATACTGCCTTATCAATTGTTGGTGAAGAAAAATTTCAGGTAAAGCATTGTTTGGCTGCAATTAAAGATATCCCACTTTCTAAGATTAAAAAAATTTATGCACACCACCAAGCTGCAGCCCAATGCAGTAAGTTTTTACAAGGCTTGCCGCATGCCAGTGTAGAATATTTTGTTGATACTGCAATGTCGCTAAAAAAAATTAAAGAAGAGGGGAATCCTTATTATGCTGGAATTGCCAGCGAAGAGGCAGCAAAATTATTCAAAGTGAAGATATTAAAGACTGATATTGCAAATCAGAGAGAAAATTTTACGAGGTTCATAGTCTGCGCACGTAAACCTGTATCTGTTGACTTAAGAGTTCCTTGTAAGACATCTTTAGTAATGGCAACATCACATACACCGGGCTCTCTTGTCGAAGCCTTGAACGTATTTAGAAATTATGGCGTTAACCTTACTAAGTTGGAATCTCGTCCAATTCTCGGAAATCCATGGGAAGAAATGTTCTATCTTGACTTTGAAGGAAACATTGCAGATGAAAAAATTCAGAAAGTATTAGATGAATTAGGTAAGTATACTAGGTTTCTCAAAGTTTTAGGCAGTTATCCTTCACAAGAAGTTAGTAAGACTAAACTTGAGATGAATAAATTATTTGAAGGGACTGATAATGATAAGGCAAGTAGTAGTAAGAGAGCAGAAACTAAAACTACTTCTGGAAAATCGAAGGCCTATAAGCTTGCAAGCAGAGAATACAGGGCGGAGGATACAATAATAAAGGTCAGAGATGTTCTAATTGGCGGAAATAATTTTGTAGTAATAGGAGGACCATGCTCAGTTGAAACGGAAACTCAAATTATGCAATGTGCAAGAGCCGTAAAAGAAAATGGCGCTCATATATTGAGAGGAGGTTGCTTTAAACCGCGAACTTCACCTTATAGTTTTCAAGGATTAGGTTTTGAGGCTCTTAATTTATTAACAAATGCTGGAAAAACTTACGACATTCCGGTAGTTACTGAAGTGCTTGATACCGAGCATGTTACCGAAGTAGCAAAATATGCTGACATACTTCAAGTAGGTGCAAGAAATATGCAGAACTTCGCACTTCTTAAGGAAGTCGGTAAAACTCACAAACCCGTGCTATTAAAAAGAGGAATGATGGCATCAATAGAAGAATTGTTAAATGCAGCCGAATATATACTTTCTCAAGGGAATCGCCAGGTTATTTTATGTGAAAGGGGAATAAGAACTTTTGAGACTGCTACTAGAAACACTTTAGATTTGAGTGCAATTCCCGTCTTGAAAGAACTAACACACCTGCCGATTATCGTTGACCCATCACATGCTGTTGGTCAAAGAGATAAAGTTATACCTTTAGCAAAAGCTGCTAAAATTGTTGGGGCTCACGGAGTTATGGTAGAATTTCATCCGGACCCAGAGCATGCACTAAGTGACGGTGAACAGTCGCTTTATTTTGAGCAATTTGAGGAATTGATGAGAGAGTTGTACCGCATTAACTAAAGCATATATTGCAGTTGTACAATGAATAAGAAGTAATTTGCAGATGTATTGTTAAATGTTACCCCGGAATCAATACCGCTGCTTACTTTAATTCCGGTTGATTCAGGGCTGGTAAAATCTAACCCAAGCAAAACATGAAATCCTGCACCATAATCCCAAACATTTGTATCGACGAATATTCTGTCATTTATAGTTAAAATACCTGCACCTTCTTCAACAAAAAGTAAGTCGTTTAATTGCTGGTTTATCACTGCCTTCAAATAAATTACTTTAATAAAGGGGTAATATTTACCCAGTCTATTTTCAGGTAAAAAGTATTCTACCTTTCGCGAGAAAATAAAACCAACTCTAAACTGAACATCGTTTGAAAACCATAATGAGCTGCCGGTAAAAAATTCCCCGGAGAATGCACTTAGTCCATTAGAATTTCCTCTAATCTCACCCCCTCCTAATGAAGCTCCAATTACAGGATTTTTTAGTTGTGCTTTGTTAATATTTTGAGCAAAGAGTGTAATTAAAAAAAGCAAAATTATTTTTTTGTTTCTCATCTTTTGCAAAAAGGTTAATTTGTTAAGTACTAAATTAATCAATAATATATGAGGTTGAAATGAAAAAAACATTATATGTATATAAAGCTTTTGTTAGTGATGTCTATGATGGCGATACATGCAGAGTTGAAATTGATTTAGGTCTTCATACATGGATTAAAGATGAAAAAATAAGGCTTAGCAGAATTAATGTACCTGAGTTAAAGGGTAAGGAAAGGATAGAAGGGATTAAATCAAGAGATTTTCTTAGAAGTTTGATTCTAAAGAAAGAGGTTTTAATAAAGACAATTAAAGATAAAAAGGGTAAATATGGCCGTTATTTAGGGGAGGTATATTTAGAAAAAAAGAACGGCAATTTTGTAAACATTAATGACCTTTTAGTTAAAAAAGGTTATGCAGTTTATAAGAAGTACTAAATCTAAGAGTTATTAGAAATGAGTTTTAGTTTATAAATTGACTTATAAGAGCTATTCTATTATTCAATTAGTTTTTGCTCTTTGGCTGAACTTTTATGTGTAGTGGACAGTCAGCCAAAAAGTTTTCTGGTTCTTATCAGTTTCTTCGATTCGATGCTTTTTGTGAGCCGGTATTAACAGATAATCACCAGGGCTTAATTCGGTTATCTCGCCATTATCAAATAAAATTTTCGCGCTTCCTTTCAACAGCAGCACAAATTCGTTTAACGATTGGTCGTACCAAAAGTCTTTTGGTGATGAATAGCTGTTAGATACAATCCTTTCTATTTTGAAAGTTCCACTATCAAGAACAGTCTCAATAAATTCCTTATTAGAATTAACAAAAGTGTCTTCAAAGAAATTTTTTTTCATGATTCAGGGTAATCAGCTAAAACAATTTTTAGTTCATTAGAATTATTTACTTCGTTTAATATTTCAGAAACTTCAAAAGGGTTATTGGGATTTTGAAGATGAACTATATATTTCTCATAGCCTGCTAATATTCTCATAATTATTTTTTTGTGAATTACTTGACCTCCAGTTGCAGCTGCTTGTTTGTTATAAAAAATTACTACTTTTAGGGGAATCTCACGATTTAATGCTTCAATTAATCCTAAGTGTCCAGCAGAAATAAATCCAAAATCACCTGTTAAGGCCCAAACATTTCTGCAGCCTGCAAGATAAGCACCGATTGCAAGAGGAATACTTCCTCCCATGTAAGTAACAAGGTCAATACAATTAAAAGGTGGCAAGGCAAAAGCACTCGAAGAACTTGTATCTCCGGTAGTAAAATCTTTTTTAACATCTTTAAAGACCTCAAAAAAGGGGAGATACTTTTCAGCAGTAGATCTTAAAGCCGGTGTTAAATTTTCTGGAACAAGAGGTAGTGGGGGTCTCGAAATTAAAACCGGGTCAGTTCCTAATTTTTTTGATAGAAAAACTTTGTATTGATAGTCTGAAAGAGAAGGATGTACCACGTGAGAATAAACATCTCTTTTATAGTCGAATGTTTTTTTGAGCGAATCCCTTCTTTTAAATTCAATTTCCTCTTGCAGCTTTGCAGTATCTATAAGAAACACAACCGGCATCTTCTTTTTTTCGGAAAGTTGATAAGCAGCAACAACTTGTTCATAGATAGATTGCAACTTAGGCACTATGAAGGGTATTTGCAGACCTTCTAATATTGTGGAAGTTTCTAATATATTATCTGAGTGTTGACCTGTTGCATCATCAAAAACAAAAGTAACAAAACCAGCATTAATGGAAGTATATAATGAATCAGTTACACTATTAGCTGCTTTCATTAATCCTTGGGATTTTATAAGCGTTGCTGATCTTTTACCTAAAATACTTGCAGCATGCGAAATTGAATATGCTAATTCTTCATGAAAAGAAATTTTGTTGTTTTTTTGAGATATTTCATTGAAAGCCTGAAATGTGCCCCACGCGCCATAACCCGGCACATTAGTTATTACTTCAATACCAAGGTCAGTTAAAGCATAAGCAATTGTTTGGTGAACTGGAGCTTTCATTTTTTATACATTTTAATTAACAAAAGTAATCATAATTTCTAAAAATTTGTGAACTGACCAAAATAATTTTTTATTGCAAAGAACGGTCAATATTTTGTTGTTCCAAGTAGTTTTTTTTGCTGGTTAGAACTTAATTTAGAAAATTAAACCCAAAAAATTCATTTTAATGAATTTCGGTACTCAAGCCATTGTTTGTTAATAACTTACGTAGGGGGTAACTTCGACATGCTGTGGAGGTTTTATGCGAATACACCACTTCGTGGATGGATTCCCATTTCAGTAATAGGAGATTTGGGTTAAAAGTAATATTCTCCCTCCAGGTAAATTGAGTTTGGATAATACCAGTATTCCGTATTATCTGAACCGTAGATTATTTGTAATCCGAGGTTGAGATAAAAATTTTCCGTTAGGGGATAATTTCCGCTGCCGCCGATAAAACCACTGCCGTCGTTTAAATTAATATTGTTAGATAAACTAACCGACAATAGCGGGCTTAATTGATAGCTCAGCATAGTATAAACATAGTTTTGACTTAGATTAATAATTTCGCCTTTTATAAGTCTTGCAAATTCATATTTGAGTTTATCTTTTTTACCTTCACCGTTAAAATGATATTCTATCATTCCATAAAGTTTTGGTGTGAACTGCTGATCAGCACCAAGTATAAATTTTACGAAATTATTGCTGAAATCATTTTTATCTATTGAAATTATTCCCTCACCACGGAAGCCAGCTTTGCCGAGATTGCCTGCAAAATCCATCCCTGCAACAATTCTTTGGTCAAAATAGCCACCCATTACTGAAACATCGTATTCGTCAAAATTTGTTCTGAAGCGGAACGCATAATTACTTTTGTTTAATTTTTCCTGTGGATTGAATACTATATTCAAATCGGTAAAATTCCCAAAAGCATATTTTAATGAAACTACATCGGCACCGTCTTTTTCCAATTTATAATATGCTGCAGGGTTTATGGGATTGAAGAGGTCAGTGGGATTCCAGATTCTCCCGGTTCCCCAGGCAATTCTTTGACGTCCTATTTCAATATTCCCGTTTTCAAATTCTTGCCGGAAAGAAAGCCTATCTACAAAATGTACGACTGAATAGTTCTTTTCGTCGACGGGGTTCCATGTTAAATCACATAACTGCCTGTTGGTTTTATTGCTTGGAACAATCAAAAAATTTCCTATTGAGTTAAAATATAAACCAGCAATTTCATATTCTGCATTTATCCGGGCACTAGACCACAAATGTAAAGTTGGTCGTAATCTGATTCGTGTTAAATCAAGAATCATGTTTTTTTTGAAACTAAAAAGGTTAGATAACTTTTCGTTTGAAAGCTGGTAGATTGGCATATTTACAACATAACCAGAAAAAGAGAAATCGTACTGAGCATTGGATAAACTTGGGAATAAAAGCAGTGAAATTAAAATCACTTGAAATTTTTTCGGCATTACGACTCCACGATAATACCATCTTTCAAAATAATCAATCGTTTTGCCCTGTCCATAACTTGTTTATCGTGAGACGAAAAGATAAATGTTATTTGTTTTTCTTCGTTCATTTTTTGCATAAGATCCAGCAGGTTGCCACCAGTTTTAGAATCAAGATTTGCAGTAGGCTCATCAGCCAAAACAACTGAAGGATTGTTAATAATTGCGCGTGCAACTGCAACTCTTTGCTGCTGCCCGCCGCTCATTTCATTAGGACGTTTGTTGGCAAGTTCTGCTATTCCAAGTTCTTCCATCAATACGAGTGCTTTCGATTGTCTTTCTTTTTCTGGTATTCCTAAAAGCATCATACTGAATTCAATATTTTCTAAAGCTGTTAAAACTGGAATTAGATTATATGCTTGAAAAACAAATCCAAGCTTTCTAAGTCGTAGCTCAGATAATTCTTTTTTTGATTTTTGTAAAATGTCACTCCCTTCAAAATAAATAGTGCCTTTTGTGGGCTTATCTAAAGTTCCAATTAAATTAAGCAAAGTTGTTTTGCCTGAACCCGAAGGACCGGCAATAACCAAATATTCGCCTTTCTCAACAGTTAAATTAATTCCTTTTAATGCATGAACAGGAACACCGTTGTCTTCATAAATCTTTTCTAAATTTTCTGTTCGAATTATTTCCATTTTACTGCTCTAATTTATTATACATAACGCAGTGCATAAACCGGTTGTAATTTAATAGCTTTAATTGCGGGGTAAAGTGCACCGATAACCGCAACAATTGGAATCGTTAAAAATGTAATGAAAGTATTTTCAAATGATATTACCGGATAAATGATTGAACCCAGTCCGAAGGAATCTAAACTTTGTGCAAATATGCTCAAGTTCAAACCGGAATTCATCATCAGCAGTTGAATCAATAGTCCGAGAGCTGTACCGACAACCGTACCAATCACTCCCAAAATAAACGCTTCGGCAATTATCATAGAAAAGAGCTTTCCGTTTTTCATTCCAATCGACATTAAAACTCCGAATTCTCTTATCCTTTCGAAAACTGCCATCAACATTGTGTTGATTATTCCAAAAATGAGAGCAAGGCTGACAATTAGCGTAACAATAAAGGACGATTGTTTGTACAAATCAAGCTGAATTACTAAAAGAGGTAGAATCTCATTGTAAGGCAGCACTTCATATTTCGGACCTAATTGTTTTGCAAGAGCAGAAGCAACTTTAGGTGCATTTTTGTAGTTATCCGTAATCATTGCGAATTCGTGTATCTTATCTCCAATGCCAAGCAATTGTTGAGCGCTTTGGAGCGGGATATAAATGTTAGTTTTATCGAAATCTGAACTGAAAGTTTTAAATAGCCCAACAATCCTATAGAGATCCGAACCCACGTTTCCTTGAAGTGTGTTGGACATAATGACAATTTTATCGCCGAGTCCAACTTCCAATTTTTCAGCCAACTTTTCTCCAATTACTATTTCATGCATTCCCCCTGTAAAATACTTGCCTTCTTTAACAGATGATTTTATTATCGATACCTTAGCTTCTTCATCTGGAATTATACCGTTGATGTAAATTCCAGATGAATTTACTGCGCTGCTTATCAATCCGAAAGTAATAACTCTTTTGCTGTATGATTTTATAAGCGGGTCATTTTTAATGGTTTCTTCCGCTTTGTGATAATCGGGAATAAAATTCTGTACAACCTTGTTATCTTTAAAACCTTTTTTGTGAATTTGAATATATGATACGCTTGTGCTTATTTGGTTGAACAGCATTTGATACAGCATTCCGTTTGTTAAACTATCTAGCGTGATAATAGCAATTACGCCCACAACAACTGAAAGTTGAATGATCAACGATCTTCTTTTATTTCTCCAAAGATTTCGCCAAGCCAATTTGAATAACATATGAATCTCGATTAAGTGTACCTAATTCCTTTTAAAGGTTCCAATTTAAAAACTTTATACAGTGGATAAACACAGGAAATTAGTGAAGCTGCAAGAATCGTTAACGTTGTATTAAAAAACATTGAAGGCAGCAATGATGATTCTATTCTCGGCAAAAAACCGTATTCCTGGTAAATCATGGCAATATCGCCGCCGAATTCTATTGGATGATGGATGAAGTAAGAATTTATTCCGTACCCTATTATATTGCCGAACAGCAGTCCGATTATAGTTATAAAGAATGTTTCAATTAAGACCAAATGTACAAGCTTTATTTGAGGCATTCCTATCGCAAGAGTAATTCCAAATTCCTTAAACCTTTCTGTAACAGACATGAGAACGGTGTTGAGTATTCCGAAGGCAACAATGATAACAAGAATAGCCAAATAAAGAATACCACTCACGTTATCAAACTCTATTGATTGTTTAAAGTCCGGCATTAGTTCATCCCATGTAAGCACTGTCAAGCCGGTGCCGGCAAGTGATTGTTTTATTTGTTCTTTCGCGTGTTCCAAATCCTCGAGATTATACAGCGCTATAGCTATTGCATGAACACGTCCGTACATCGCTAATAACTCATCGGCTTTTTTAATACCCATAAAAACGCCCATGGCGTCAAATTCTTGTGAACCGGTTTTTAATGTCCCTACAATTTTGAATTTCAGATTGCCGAGCGAGCCGTCCGCTCCTTGCGAAAGGATTACCACTTCGTCGCCAATGTTAGCTTTTAAATTTTCGAGTAATTTATAGCCTATAACAATATTGTTCGACGTATCGCTGTTAAAGAATCTGCCATCCTTTAGTCTGTTCATTAATGTTATAACATTTTTTTCCACTTTAGGATTAATACCGAAAACCGCTGCACCGAAAGAATTATCTTTGAAGCTTATTAGTCCGTCTGCGTAAATTCTAGGCGCATATCCTTTAACAAATCTTAAAGTAGATAATTTTTTTTCGATTTCTTTTACATTGCCGAAAGCTTTGTTCAACGAGGGATTATTGTGATACCCTTTTTTTTGGATTTGTAAATAGCCTGAGAAAAGTTGAACGGCATATTTAATATTTATTGCGTATGTACCATGCTGCATACCGCGCATAGCGATAGAAGCAAAAGTTGCAAAACAAATCGCAGCGAGGGTTAACATCGATCTTCGTTTGTTTCGCCATACGTTCCGCCAGGCAAGCTTGAATATTAGCTTCAATTAATTTCCTCGCTCAAGTTCTTGGAAAGAAAATATTTTATCGGGAATATTTATATCGAGTTCCATCTCCAAAATTTTTACTGTAGTTGAGTGACCCTCCTTGGTTTTGCTGTACATCGTCCAAACAGAAGGCATTGTTCGTGAACCGAATTTTTTTACATCGGAATAAACAATGTAGCGGATTAAATTTCCTTTTTCATCAAAGTATTGAACAATTGAAGGCATGTAATCTTTTTGCCGAATCCAGTAATAAAGTTTTCCCCAAACTACCGGTGCATTTGGTTTGGGAACCAGTTCAATCTTCCAGCATTTTTTGCCACCAATGGGTTCTTCGCCAATTAAATTTTTATTGTAATCTTTTGATAGGTTGGACTCGCGAACCAAGTCGTCATTCGTAAAATCTGAACCATTCCATGATTGCAACATCATCGATGGTGGAATCTTAATAGTTGTTTCGGTATTCTTGAGGTAATTCCAAATTTCATTTTTAATTTTTAGTGTCTTGTTTCCGGCTTCACGTTTAGGAGATTTAATAACAATCAATGCCTTTTCATTTCCAACCCACCAACTTTCCATTTTTAAGGTTCGTTCAAAGTCGGGAGTCTTGATAATCATCTCCATTATTCCATGTGCTGTTTTTCCTTTTAAAATTTCCTCAGCTTTGCTTACAATTTTCTCCGCAGTTTGCCCCTTTATAATATTGACGGCTAATAAAAATAATATAATAAGTGAAAATCTCATCGAATACCTTTAATTGACTAAACGGTCAGTCAAAACATATAAATTTTTTTAATTGTTGTCAAGCAAAGGGTTTTATGAGAAAATTGATTGAATTTTAGGCTTTTTTAGAATATATTATGACTGAACATTTATTCAACGTAAAGATGCCAAGAACAAAAGAACAAAATAAAGAAATACGAGAGAAGACAAAAAAAATTATTCTTGATTCGGCGTTAAAGCTATTTGTAGAGAAAGGGTTTCAGTCGACATCAATGAGCGATATTGCTAAAGAAGCCGGCGTGTCGAAAGGTTTAGCGTACAATTATTTTGACAGTAAGCAACACATAGTGGAAGCAATTTTAAAATATCTAATGGAGCTGGTTTACCAGGCTTATGTTCCAGTATATGAGGAGAAAGACCCTTATATAAAGTTGGAAAAAATGATAGATATTACTTTCGACTGGATAAGGCAGAATTTTGATTTTTGGAAGATGCTTTTTACTTTTTGGCTTCAACCCGAAATTATTGAAACATCAGCGCAATTTATGAAAGATTTTATTAAGGAGATGTTTGGATTAATAGAAAATATTTTTAAGGAAATAGGCGTAAAAAATTATGTCGCAGAAGCTAGAATAATTGGTGCAATATTCGATGGTGTAGGAGTGGATTATTTACTTGATACTGAAAATTATCCTTTAGATGAGGTGGCTAAGCTTTTGAAAGCCAGATACAGTAAAGAGGCAATAAATTTATTAAAAGAAAATTATTAATGCAGTAAGAATCTCTCAATTCATTTCAGTAAGAATGTATTTATTCCCTAACTTAATGAAATCTAGTTCGGTCTTAAGCTGCTGTTGACCACTTATGAAATTTACCCCGACTGAATAAACCGTAACATTGTTGATTTTCTTAGTTGTTATCGAGGTAACTTTGTATTTGTCACTAATTTCGTTCAGCGCAGCAATTTTTTTACAAATTCTTTTTACCTGATTGAGTTCTTCTTTGTCGCTAGATTTGTATGTGTCTGTCCAGTATCTGCTGCTGTCACTACCAGAATAAGCTATAAACTCCGCTGCCTTTTCATAGTTTTTTGTAATGCTGAGAGTGAAGATTGTATTGAGTGAATTTTTTATTAGGTTTTCATCTTGTGCTTCAATTACACTTGATGTGATAATAATGGTAAATATAATAATGGGTAGCTTTTTCATATATATCAATATTTTTTCTTATGCAACATTAAGTAAAATAAAATTGGATTCAAACAGTGAATTCCTTTTAGTATTTAAAGTGTTTTATTTTTTCACCTTTACTTTCAATTTCGGACATAGCTTCAATTCCAATTTGCAAGTGCAAATCAGTAAAGTGAGTTGTTACGTACCTATCCGATTCTTCAGTTTTAATTCCTTCAGGGACCATTGGTAAATCTGAGACTAACAGTAATGCGCCTCTAGCAATTTGATTAGCATATCCAACGATAAAAATAGTGGCGGTCTCCATGTCAATACCGATTGCGCCGATTTTTTTCAGATAGTCTTTGAATTCATTATCCCATTCCCAAACTCTTCTATTGGTAGTGTATACTACTCCTGTTCTATAGTCTAAGTTGTGAGCTACAATTTTATCAGAAACAAACTTATGGAGTTTAAAGGAAGGAAGAGCAGGAACTTCTGGTGGTAAATAATCGTTACCTGTTCCTTCCCCTCTTATAGCAGCGTTTGGCAGAATGAAATGTCCAATTTCTGTAGAGGTCTTCAAGCCCCCGCATTTACCCAAAAATAAAACTCCTTTTGGTTGACGAGCAATTAAAAGATCCATTATTGTGGCAGCGTTAGCAGAGCCAATTCCAAAGTTTATGATACTTAAACCATTATTGTTAGTTGCAGCCTGCATCGGTCTGCCAATGCCTTTTATCTCACAATTAAATCTTTCGGCAAACTTAGTGATATAATAACTAAAGTTTGTTAAAAGTAAATAATCGCCGAACTCGTCAATTTGAGTACCTGTGTACCTAGGGAGCCAATTTTTTGCAATATCAAGTTTAGTTTTCATAGCACTTAAGAGTAGTTAACGAAATTCGATAATTATAAAAGATAAATTTGAACATTATTGCTGTTAAAAAAATCTATTATTATGGTTTTGATTCTTTTCAAAAAAATAGTTATTTATTATTTGTAATTTACAGATGAAAAAAATCATTCATTTTTTAAAAAATATATTAAACAAAAATACAATTTTAATTAAGCTTTCGGCAACAAACTTTAAGTAGAAGAATTGGTAAAAAAAGTTACATCCGAGACAAAGGAAAATTTTCGCTCTACGTTGGAAATTAAGAAAAAAGAATTTCTCCAAGAAGAAACTCGACGCCAGCTTTTAGCTCCGTTCCAAAGTTTAGCCAAGTTTACAGCTATTGCTGGTATTATTGCTCTTATTTTTGAAGTTAGATACTTTAAAGAATTTTCATACATTGTCTATATCTCGAGAGTCTCTTCAATTTTTATCGCTTTTATTCTGCTGGTAATATCTTATACAACAAAGGGGAAAAGACACCCTATTATATTAGTGCACTCGTTGCTGTTAACAATAATTATAACATTTGGTGTGATAATTTTTCTTTACCCGAACACATTAGTATTTAATTCGCAGATTATTGGACTGATTATTTTTACAGCTGCACTATTTTTGAGCTGGGATGTAAAACATCAGATAATTGTTGCCGTATATTATAACCTTGTTTTTGCATGCTCCATTATTCTTAACAGCAAAAATGTTTACATTCTTCCTAACATGGCTGAATCAGTTATGCTGGTTTTGGTGATAAGTGTAATGGCAATAGTTGCAAGTTATATCAATTACAAATTAAGAGAAGAAGCAATTACAAAGAGTTTTGAAATAGCGGTTTCAGAGAAAAAATATAGAAATATTTTTGAAAACTCTGCCGAAGGAATTTTTCAAGTCACACCAAATGGAAAAGTAAAAACTGCTAATCCTGCTTTTATTAAGATGCTTGGTTACACGAATGAAGATGAGTTGAAGAAAATAAACTTCAAAGATGGCATATTTAGAAAAGAATCTGAGTGGGAGTTTTTTTCAAAGCTTTTAGAAAAGCAGGGTAAAATTAGAAACTTTAGAGTTAATTTTAAGAAGAAGGACGGTGTTGAAATTGTAGTAAGAATTAATGCCAGGGTAAATGATGATGAAGAAGATAAACCTATTTTTTATGAAGGCAGCGTTCAGGATATTACCCAACAGGTTATTGCAGAGAATGAAAAACAAAAAGCATTGGAAGCGCTTCGTCAAGAAAAATTGAAATCTGATATAGCAGCAAGAAGAGCACAGCAAGAGAGTAATTTCAAAACTAAATTTCTTGCTAATATGAGTCACGAAGTAAGAACACCAATGAACTCGGTAATGGGCTTTCTCACTTTAATTGAAAATGACCTTTTTGAAAATAAGGAGGAGCTGAAGAATTTTGCTCGAGATGCAAAAATTGCTGCAGAATCCCTTCTTGATATAATTAATAATATTCTCGATCTATCTAAAATTGAAGCTGGTAAAATGGAGCTTGATGAGGACGAATTTAATTTCCAAAACGAAGTTCATAAAGCAGTTTCAATGATTTCTCAGAAATCAAAAACAAAGGGACTTTTACTGGAAGAGAAAATAGACCCTAACATTCCGGAGAAACTTATTGGAGATGCTACAAGATTTAGGCAAGTTCTTATTAATTTGCTTAGTAACGCTGTCAAATTTACCGATGAAGGCAAAGTTGAAATTCAAGCAGAAGTTGTGCATAAAGAAAATGGAATATTATTGCTTGGAGTTTCTGTATCGGATACTGGTCATGGCATCCCTTCTGATAAAATACCCTTACTTTTTGAACCTTACACTCAAATAAAAAATAAAAAATCATATAAAGAGGGAACTGGGCTGGGTTTAGTAATATGCAAAGAATTTGTAAAGCTTATGGGAGGAGAAATCACCGTTGAAAGTAAACTTGGCATAGGCACAAAGTTTTATTTTACAGTAAAAATGAAAATACCAGGTGAATATGAAGACAGTTTTGAAAAACTTGAAGAGATAATAGAAGAGGACACAGAGGAAAAATTAAATAAAGAAATAAGTAAAGTATTAGAAAATGACTCAACGAAAAAACGTTTATTACTTGTAGAGGATAACCCAATTAGTCAAAACCTTGAGCTTAAAATTTTACGTGAGGTTGGATATGATGTAGAAGCAGTTACTACTGGTAAGGAAGCAATTGAGGCAGTACAAAGCGGAATGTTCGACTTAGTACTTATGGATGTAGAGATGACAGACATGGATGGTATAACAGCAACTAAAAAAATCAGGTCACTTAACAGTAAACACTCGAAAATTCCTATAATCGCTGTTACAGCTCATTCGAGTATGAAAGACAGAGAAAAATGCTTAGCAGCAGGCATGGATGATTACATTGCCAAACCTATTAACATCCACTTCTTAAAAATTACAATTGACCAATGGCTGAATTCAAGAAGATGATGAAAATAAGTATTAGTTCATCATTAGCACTTCACTAATAATTTTTAATGCCCAATCAATTTCATCTTTAGTAATAACTAACGGTGGAGCGAAACGAATCACATTTTCGTGGGTTTCTTTACATAAAATACCACGTTTTGCTAAAGCCTCGCAAAATCTTCTTGCGCCTTTTGCCTCCGGCTTTAGTTCTACACCAATAAATAATCCTTTGCCTCTTACCTCTTTAACGTGTGGTGAATTAATTTTCTTTAACTCATTAAGAAAATAATTACCAAGCTCGAAGGACCTTTCAATAAGTTTTTCTTCGATAAGAACTTTTAACGATTCTCTTGCAACAGCAGCACCAAGTGGATTACCGCCAAATGTAGAACCGTGATCCCCCGGCTTGAAAACTCCTAATATTTCTTTATTTGATAAAACAGCCGAAACTGGATAACAACCGCCCGATAATGCCTTGCCAATAATAACTACATCTGGTCTAATGTTTTCATATTCAAATGCAAATAGTTTACCGCTTCGTCCGAGTCCGCATTGTATCTCATCAGTTATTAAAAGCACATTGTTTTTTTTACATATATCAGCACAAGCTTTTAAGTATCCTTCAGGAGGTACAACTACACCACCTTCTCCTTGAATTGGTTCAACTAAAAAGGCTACTGTATTAGGTGTAATAGCTTCTTCAAGTGCTTTAGCATTGCCGTATTCTACAATCTTAAAACCGGGAGTAAAAGGTCCAAAACCATCTCTATATTGGGCTTCAGTTGAAAAACTTATGATAGAAATAGTTCTTCCTGCAAAATTATTTGTACATGCAATTATTTCTGCTTTTTGCTCTTCAACACCTTTTATCTTATAGCCCCATTTACGAGCAGCTTTAAGTGCTGTTTCCACTGCTTCAGCACCAGAATTCATAGGCAATGAAATTTCGTAGCCAGTTAACTCACTTAACTCTTTATATAATAATGGCAGTTGACTATTTCTAAACGCCCGTGAAGTTAATGTAACCTTTTCAGCTTGTTGTTTAAGTGCATTAACAATTCTTGGGTGGCAATGCCCTTGATTAACCGCCGAGTATGCTGCTAAACAGTCTAAGTATTTGTTCCCTTCAACGTCATAGACCCACACTCCTTGTGCACGCTCGATTACTACATCCAACGGGTGATAATTATGTGCACCATATTTCTCTTCTAATTCGATGTAATCTTTGGCAAGCATAAAATTCCTTTTATTGTTGAAAGTTTATAGCACAAATTTATTAAAATTACTGTTTACTTACGAATTGGAGGTATTTTATTTAACAGATTCTTGTTATTACTTGCTCATTTTAATAAGTTTTGAGTAATAATTTTAGAAGAAAAATGAAGATTGTAACCTCATCTTTTGACGTAGATACTAAAGGTTCAACTGATTTAATTGATATAACTGCCAGTGTGCAATCGGAACTGAAGAAATCGGGTTTACAAGAAGGAAGTGCATTAATTTTTGTCTCCGGCTCAACTGCGGGGATAACTACCATTGAATATGAACCGGGGTTGTTAAAAGATTATCCTATTTTTTTCGAAAAAATTATTCCTTCTAAGGAACGTTATTATCATGATGAAACTTGGCATGACGCCAACGGATATTCACACATCAGAGCCTCGTTGCAAGGTGCTTCTTTTACCGTACCATTTAACAATGGTCAATTGTTATTGGGCACTTGGCAGCAAATTGTACTTATTGATTTTGATAATCGTCCCCGTAAAAGAAACGTTATTGTTCAACTAATTGGCCAATAGAATAATGAAAAGATTAAGATTTTTGCTCATCTTACTCCTATACCCGTATTTAATTCTTTTTGGCTGGGGAGATAAGGGTCATATTACAATTACTCAACATGCAATGAAATTATTGCCTTTGGAAATGAACTTACCACAGCCAATTAAAGAAATGATAGTAGAACATTCTACAGACCCTGACCATAGAAAAAAAGATGATCCTACTGAACCACCCAAACATTTTATAGATATTGATTACTATCAGGAGTTTTTGGGTGGAAGAATGATTGAAGATAAAAATGAACTTATAAAAGTTTACGGCGATAGTATTGTTGAAAAAGAAGGTGTCCTACCTTGGGTTACAGAAGATTCTTATTACAAATTAATTGACGCGTTTAAAAGTCACGATAAAAACAAAATTATACGTTATGCCTCAGACCTCGCTCACTACGTTGAAGATGCTTACCAGCCTTTACATACAACAATGAATTACAATGGTCAATTGACCGGTCAAAAAGGTGTGCATGCTAGATACGAAATTAATATGATTGAAAATAATTTGGATTCTATTAAATCCCATCTTGATTTCTTATCTGTACGGCCAATAAAGAATATCCGTAATTTTATTTTCGGCTATATTAATGATTCTAATACTCTTGTGGATTTAATTTTAGCAGCTGACAAATCAGCATTTAAAAATGGCAAAGCAAAGTTTGGTCCAGAATATTACAAATTATTTTGGAGCAGGACGAGTTATATTACAATTCAGCAATTTAATAATGCCGCACGAACTTTAGCTTCATTTATTTATCAAGCATGGGAAAAAGCTAACAGGCCTAATTTATTAGACTTATAATGGCAAAGACAGTTACAATTTTTGGGAGTTCAAGACCTAAGCCCGGAGAAGAGGAATATGAGATTGCATTTTACTTGGGTAAAAAATTAGCTGAGTCGGGCTTAAATGTTTGTACAGGCGGATTCCAAGGAATTATGGATGCTGTTTCTAAAGGTGCTTCGTCTACTAATGTTGAAATTATTGGCGTAACCATTAATCTCTACAACGCAACTCCGAGTAAATACCTTACTAAAGAAATCAAAACTAATTCGTTGTTCGAAAGATTAAAAAATTTAGTAAATATTGGTGATGCTTATATTGCTTTACAAGGCGGTACAGGTACAATGTTAGAGTTAGCATTGGTATGGGAGTATATGAATAAAAATATGATTAAGCCTAAACCTTTCGCCTCTCATAGCAAAATGTGGAAAGAAATAATAAAAATTATGGAAAAACAAATTGCCTTAGAGCAAAGGCAAACAGGCTTAATAAAACCATTCGAAGATATAAATGAATGCGCTGATTACATAATTAAATGTTTGATTTAGCAGCTGTTTACCCTTCTATAAAAGATTCTACTGTAGATAAAACTAACTCTACACTTAACTCTTTAATGCATTTAAACTTAATATCATCTCTGTGACAAGTTAATGGCTTTGGTGAATAATAAAAACAAGGTGAGCATTCAAGATTTAATGAAACTATTTTATACTCAGTTTGCCATGGATGAATATAATTGGTGTTGGTGGGACCAATAATAGCAACCGTTTTCAACTTCAAAGCTGCTGCAATGTGCATTAGACTTGAATCGTTGGAAACGAAGACATTACTTCTCTTCATTAAAGCGGCTGTTTGTAACAAAGTATTGGTTTGAACATTTATTGATTTTTTTGATTCGATTAAATTTATTATCCTTTGTTTTAATTCATCTTCTTCATTTCCCCCGAATATAAGTATAAAAGCATTGTATTTCTTTATTAACATTTTACCAAGTGCAGCAAATTTTTCCGGCTCCCACCTTCTTTTCGTATGATTCTTTAATGGTGAACAACCCGGATGAAATCCAATTACAATATCATTTTCTGCGATACCGGAATTGGATAAAAATTTTTTTGCAAAATTTATTTCATCATCGTTTAGATTAATTTTATAAGGGGGGAAATCGTTAATATTTTTGTTTAGGATTTTTGAAATAAGATTAATGTTCTCTTCAGCATTGTGAAGAGAATCGTTCTCCCTTATTGTAAGGTTATTCAAAAAACCAAAATTTTCAAAATCTTTTCTTAGGTATTTAACAGCAGCTCTTTTCTTACTGCCGATTAAAAAGTTAATTAGATTATATTCTTTTCTGTTCGATGGGTAAACATTAATTGAAATATCATACTTTTTGCGTAGACTCAGAACAAGCTTTAACGAAGAAATTTTTGATGCATTTAAAAAATCGTGATAAATAACTTTGTCTATCTCTCCAAATCTTTCGTAAATATCTTTAACACCCTTAAACATTACAAGCGCATCAATTTTTGCTTCAGGCAGCTCTTCTTTAAGTTTAGTAAGCGCCGGGGTGAACATTAAGGCATCACCAATTCCACTAAGAGCATTAATTAATATTCTCATTCAATTAATTTCTAATTCTTCTTGAAATATTGGTCAAAGTTCTTCTTTTCCCTGCTAGCATGATATTTGATGTAAAGTTTTTCTAACCTTTCTAACGAAAGCTTGTCAAGCTCCTCATCATCTTTGTGACGTTTCAAGAGCATTCTATAATCTTCATTTTCTGCTTTATCAAACTTTTTCTCATATCTTTGCAATATTTCAAAATATTTTTTTTGGTCTTTGAAAGTCATTTTATGCCCCGTATGTTATATTTGCATAATCAAAATAATTAAAAAAAACAGTATTATAAAAACTCTTCCTAACTTGTAAATAGAATAATAATGAAAGTTTACAAAACATTTGAACCGGAAGTCTCAATAATTCTTCCTACATACAATAGAGCTAATTTAATTTCTAGAGCAATTAGCTCGGTAATAAATCAAACTTTTGACAAATGGGAATTAGTAATAATTGATGATGGCAGCACAGACAACACTTTTGAAGTGGTGAACAGGTTTTTGGAATTACACCAAAATATAAAGTATTTAAAACATTCAAATAGGCGGCCGCCATTATCTTTTAATGCGGGAATTTTAGCAGCAGCCGGTAAATATGTTACATTTTTAGGGAGTGATGATGAATATAAAAATAATCATGTTCAGCTGCGTGTAAAAACGTTTGAAAGCAATGAAGTCGATTTTATATACGGTGGTGTTGAAATAATTGGTAACCCATTTGTTAAGGACAAAAATGATTTAACAAAAGAAATTCATATTGCTGAGTGTGTTGTAGGCGGTACATTCTTTGCACCAAAAGAGATTTTTATTGAAATGGGTGGATTTAAAGATATTTACTACAGTGAAGATTCAGAGTTTTTTGATAGACTTACGCAAAGAAAATATAAAATTATGAAAGTTGATTTTCCTACTTACATATACCATAGAGACACACCCGATAGTATATGCAACAATATATGATTTAAAATTTCTTACATGACCGATTAGAATCTATTTAATCAATCCAATGCTTGCATTTTAGTGAAAATTCGTGCCGGGAATTTAGTTTTATATTTAGCAGCAAAAACCTATTTTTAGTTAATTTAATTAGGACATTGTATGAGATATAACATAAATTTCTTCTTAAGTTTTTTCTTAATCCTTCTTTTAAATTCTTTCTTATACACATATTCACAAGTAAATGAAAATATCAGTACATTTGACTCGCTACAAATTTCAAAGCAAAAAAAGATAAAGGATGAAGAAATAAAAGAGAATGATTATGAATACAAAATGCCGACTTGGCATGAAATGATTACCAATCTGCCCGATGATTGGGTGGCTTATACACGGGAAACATTTCAGACCGATAAAATACCACTTTATCTTGCCGTCTCAGCTTCCACTGCTTTGTTGATTTTGACAGACAATAAAACCTATGAATATGGCAGAAAATTATTTCACACTAATAACTTTATTCACAAAGCCAGCGATATTTTTACAGCAATAGGTGATGGCAGAACCCAATTTGGATTAGCAATTGGTTTTGCTGGGTATGGACTTTTATTCAATAATGCGAAAGCAGTTAGAGTAGGCAGTCAAATTGTGGAAGCTGTTCTTGCATCGGGAGCTGTGGTTCAGGTATTAAAACACATTACAGGCAGACAGAGTCCAGAATCAAGGACTTCGCCAAGAGGAATTTGGAGGCTTTTCCCTAACCAAATTCAATATCATAAGCACGTCTCAGCTTACGATGCATTCCCTTCGGGTCATTTAACAACAACTTTAGCAACTGTTTTCGTAATTGCTGAAAATTACCCAAATATATGGTGGATAAAACCACTGGGCTTTACAGTATCTGGACTGCTTGCAATAGGTATGGTAAATAGAGGAATACATTGGTACAGTGACTATCCTTTAGCAATAGTTTTTGGTTACACATTTGGTAAGCTAATTGTTAATCGCGATAATGAAATAATAAAGGGGACCAAGACATTAACTTTTTTACCGACAATAATTAACAAAGGGTACGGAATTAAATTAGCTTACGTTTTTTAAAGTATTAGATTGAATACTTGTCAATAATATCTTGAGGAATTCTTACTGCTTTACCAGTTTCTGCAGAAATCATAGTGTAAATTACCCAACCTTCAGCAGCAAGCTTTTGTGTCTCTTTTCTTATCATCCAAAAATTTACTTTTACTTGAGCTCCACTTACTGAATCAATCTGAGTTCTTACAATAACCGTATCACCTAAAACAATACCGCGTTTATATTCAATATGCACTACTGAACCAACCCACGAGAAACCTCTTTTAACGAACTCTTCCATCGGCATTTTGTAATCTTTACGCATTTGGTCATACCTTGCAGTAAGTAAATAATCGAGATACTTTGAATAATGTACATGCTTGTTCATATCAATGTCATCTGGACGAACTATTATTTCAGTTTCGAATTTAGAATATAGTTCACTCATTTTGATACCTTAGTTTAATGATGAATAATCACTGTACCAAAATATAGATTAAGAATAATCATTTCCATTTGTTTTTATTGTTTTATATTCAGAAGAATTTTTAATTAGTTAAATGAGTTTGATTTATTGGTCGACTACTATGCTTTTTTAAAGAAAATTGTTCATTTTACGTTAGTTCCAATTTAATCACTGGTATTCAGAAATTGAGTAATAAGTATATAATTGCCCATGATATGGGAACAAGCGCAGATAAAGCAATTATTATTTCGGTAAAGGGGGAAATTATCGATATTGCAAAAAAACAATATCCACTTCATAATCTGAAACCAGGATATGCTGAACAAGATCCTAATGAATGGTGGGAAGCCGTTTGCGAAACAACCCGTAGTGTAATTAAAAAAACAGCGATTAATCCCAAAGATATTGTTGGAATGACCTTTTCTACTCAAACACAATGCCTTGTACCTGTGGATAAAAACGGTAATCCCCTTAGAAATGCATTTAGTTGGTTAGATGGCAGAAGCGCAGAGATTGTCCGACAAAAATTATGGACAGTACCCAGAATAAAGGGATATAATGTTTTTCGTTTACTTAAGTTCTTAATTAAAACTGGTGGTGCACCAGGTCACACCGGCAAAGAGCAAATTGGCAAAATCCTTTGGATGCAAAAATATGAGCCTCATCTTTTTAAGAATACATATAAGTTTCTTGATGCGAAAGATTTTTTAATTTACAAATTGACAGGCAACTTTGTTACTTCAGTGGATTTAGCCGTAATCTGGTGGCTTTTGAATACACGGAAAAATAAAAATAAGTGGGATGATAGTCTTTGCAAATATGCTAATATAACACAAAATCAATTATGTGAGGTTAAACCAAGCGCTTCAATTGCTGGTTATTTAACTGAAGAAGCCAGCCGGGCAACGGGACTTTTAAGCGGGACGCCAATTATAAATGGTGCTGGTGACTTAGCTTCAGCTGCACTGGGTTCTGGTGCTATTGATGAAGGGGAGTTACATATCAGTTTAGGAACAAGTGGCTGGGTTGCTGGGCATTTTTCGAAACGTAAAATCGATTTAAACCATTATACTGGATGTATTGGCAGTACTTATCCAGAAAAATATTTTTTAGCTATGGCTCATCAGGAAACAGCCGGTATATGTCTTGAGTGGTTAAAAAATAAAATACTTTATCATGAACAGCAACTTATGGAAGAATGGCAGCGTGAAAATATTTATGAAATATTAGATGAACTCGCTGTTAAAGCTGGGCCAGGTGCTCATGGATTGATATTTACCCCTTGGATGTTCGGTGAAAGAAGTCCTTTGGATGATGATTTTGTGAGGGCAGGACTTTACAATGTTAGTCTTGACCATTCAAGAGAACATATTGTTAGAGCAGTTTTTGAAGGGATTGCTTTTAACACAAGATGGGCTATGGAGATTATAGAAAATTTGTATTCTGAAGTTGACCATCTAAATATTATAGGCGGCGGGGCAAAGAGTGATATTTGGTGTCAGATTTTTGCCGATGTGTTAAATAAAAAAATTAACAGGGTCGCTGAACCCCAGCAAGCTGCTGCAAGGGGAATTGCCTTGTTAGCGAGTATGACTTTAGGATATATTGAATCTTTCTATGATATAAAAAAATACATTAAAATAGATAGAACTTTCTATCCAAATAATGAGAATAGAAAGTTATACGACTATATGTTCAAAGAATTTAAAAATCTGTATAAGCAAAATAAAAGCTGGTTTAAAAGAATGAACAAAGAAAGAATGAGAAGTTAAATACCACCTTAGGAACAAAATTTTTTGACCCCCGCGGAAATAATAACTTACGCGTTAATACAAAATTAACAAATGCTTCGAAAATTCAGCACAAGTTTTAACTATGCTATTATCCAACTAAAAATTTTTAAAGCATCATAAGTTATTATTGTTTCAAAATTTCTTTCAACTGATCTTTGGTGACTGTTAATAATCCATTGGGTATTAATCTTGGTGTTAGTTCCTTCCAGTTTTTATCCTTAGTGAAAATTTCTTTAAACATTGGCAATGCTTTTTCTAATTGACCATTGTTAGCTAAGCTGACTGCAGTCCAATATTTCATTTCGAGATTTTCTGGGAACATTTTCATAGCAGCGGAATATTCCTCCATTGCCTTGTCCATATCATTTTTTTCAACTGCGAGGTCGCCAGCGTTCATATGTTCGTATGCACGATGAACTTTTAACAATCTTTTTAATTCTTTAATAGGCTCAGGGTTGTCATCTACTCTTAAATCAATTAATTTATCCTCCCATGGTTTCCCTGAAGAAGTACCTTTAAATACCAGCAAGGCTGCAGATTGCTTACCTCGTATATCACCACCGGCTTTTTGAGCAGCCTCAAGTGCAGCAATCATTCTTTCTGCAAGCGGGCCTTTCGTATTTTCAAATGCTTTAGACATTGCAGGCCATACTTTATCGTTAGACATTAAATTTGCTTGTACTGAATAACCATTCCCTACTATATCCCCTGCTGGTTGTATACACTTCTTTCCCGTAAAAGCAGCAACTCTTCCTTTTACATCTAAAATAGCAAGCTGTCTAAAATCTCTTCCTTCATCTGATGCAATTAAAGAATCTACTGCCTGCTGTGGAGTATAGCCTTTCTTTAACAATTCAAGTCCACGCGGACCAAAAGAAGCATTTACAAAAGATTGAGTTGCAACTACTCCAACTCCAGCTTCGCCCCATATTACAATCGTTCCTACTGAGAACCAATGAGATTGAACTGCAGCTCCAATTTCCCCAGTGTTTGCATCGCGAGCAACAATTGAAAATGTATGAGCTAAAGGCTCGTTAAAAAAAGTCTGAGTAAAAAAGTCATTTGAACATAATATTAAAAGACTAATTACCATTAAAATAAATTTCTTCATGATGTTTCCTCCAAGTTTTAATACAATTTGCTATTCAAGATTAATGGGGGTATTTTCAGTTACATAATATTAAAAAAATGGGTGATAATATGCGAATTCGTTTAATAGTAATAATATTGTTAGCAGGAACTTTAATTTCATTTGCCCAACAAAAAAAAGGAGAGAAATTAACCTTGAAAAATGAAGTAGATAAAATAAGTTACAGTATTGGTCACAATATTGGGAAAAGTTTAACTGACCCTGATATTGAAGTTAACCTTGATGTGTTAATTGCGGGTATTAAAGATGCAGTTAATGGAAATCAAAGTCTTTTAACAGATGAGGAAATTAGTCAAGTCCTTACAGCATTTAATCAACAATTGATGAGTAAAAAGCAAGCTGCAAATAATTTATTAAAAGAAAAAAACAAGCAAGCTAGTCAGAAATTTTTGGAAGAAAACAAGAAAAAAGATGGAGTTGTTGCATTGCCAGACGGCTTACAGTACAAAGTTTTATTGAGCGGAAATGGTCCTCAGCCTACAGATACAAGTATCGTTAAAGTTAACTACAAAGGCAGTCTAATTGATGGAACTGAATTTGATAGCTCATACAAAAGAGGTGAACCTGCAGAATTTCAACTTAACAGAGTAATTAAGGGATGGACAGAAGCACTTAAACTAATGCATGTTGGCGATAAGTGGGAATTATACATTCCACCTGAATTAGCTTATGGGGAGAACGGCGCTGGAGGTGTTATAGGTCCTAACGAAGTTTTAATCTTTGAAGTCGAACTGCTCGATATAGTGAAATAATCAATCTGCTGTAGGGGGTGACTAATGAGAATTCACCACGTTGTGGAAAGTAATTTTTCAGTTAATAATCCGCAGGAGTATTTTTGTAGACGGTTTTATTTTTTTTGTGTATACTCTTTAAAAAATCTTGCTTTTTAGTCATCCCTCTGAAGAACTTTTTATTGTATTTAATTTGTTCCTCAAAATCTCATTTACCATTTGAGGATTTGCTTTGCCTTTAGTTGCTTTCATAATTTGTCCAACTAAAAAGCCTAAGACTTTTTCTTTGCCTGATAAATACTCTTCAACTTGAGATTTATTATTATTTAGAATCTCGTTAATTATCTTGTCGATGAAATCGGTATCTGTAATTTGGATTAGATTTTTTTCTTTTACAATTTTTTCGGGTTCGTTTCCGCTATTGAGCATATCAGTAAAAATTTCTTTTGCAATTTTACCGCTGATTGTACCATTATCAATTAAATTAATTAGCTTACCAATATTTTGTGGCAATATTGGGAAATCTTTAATGTCAATCTTTTCTTCATTTACTATTTTTAAAACGTCAACCATAATCCAATTACTGGCAGCTTTATAATTATTTGTTATTTTTATGACGTTTTCATAGTAATCTGCTAACTCACGAGAAGAAGTTAAAATTTCTGCATCGTAAGATGGCAAATTAAAATCACGGATAAATCTATTTTTTCTTTTATCGGGCAGTTCGGGCATTGATTTAGCAATTTCGGCTTTCCATTTTTCATCTACAATTACAGGGACGAGGTCAGGGTCAGGAAAATACCTATAGTCGTGTGCTTCTTCTTTAGTGCGCATTGGGGTAATTTTATTTAAGTCGGGATTCCATAACAATGTTTGTTGAACAACCTTTCCTCCGGTTTCAATTATATCAATCTGCCTTTCAATTTCATATTCTAATGCTTTCTCAACAAAACGGAAAGAGTTCATATTTTTAACTTCTGTTTTGGTTCCTAATTTATTATCACCTTTTAATCTAATGGAAACATTTGCATCACATCTTAAGGAGCCTTCTTCCATATTGCCATCGCAAATGCCTAAATAAGTAACAATCTGTTTAAGTTTTGTAAGATATAAATAAGCTTCGTGAGGGGAATTAATATCAGGTTCACTTACTATTTCAATAAGAGGAACACCGCATCGATTTGCATCTATTAACGTTTCGTAACCAATATCATGAACTAATTTGCCGGCATCCTCTTCCATATGAATCCTTCGTATACGAATTTTTTTTGAAAAACCATTATTGTCATCTATAATTAAGTATCCATTTTGGCAGATAGGTTTTTCGAATTGTGAAATTTGGTATCCCTTTGGTAAGTCTGGATAAAAATAATTTTTTCTTGCCATAATTGATTTTTTATTAATTGTGCAATTGACTGCCATACCCATAAGTACGCTAAACTCAACCACTCTTTTGTTAAGAACTGGCAATATTCCGGGGTGACCAAGACAGACTGGGCATACGTTTGAGTTCGGTGGATTTCCAAATTTTGTAGAGCACCCACAGAATATTTTTGTATCGGTTAATAATTGAGCATGCACTTCAAGACCAATTACAGCCTCGTATTTTTCATTCATTTTATATACTCTCAAATTTCTTTTGCGAATATAAGAATTTAAAAGCTATCCAGTTCATATTTTACTTTCTAAAATTATTTGTAAATTTTAAAAGCTTTTTAATGAAAGGAATAAACAATGCAATTAGATGTTCTTGTTTTTGCAGCTCACCCTGATGATGCTGAACTTGGAATGGGAGGAACAATAGCCAAACTCATCAATTCTAAAATTAAAGTTGGTGTAATTGATCTTTCTAAAGGTGAAATGGGAACTCGTGGCTCAGCTGAAACTAGAAAAAAAGAAGCACTTAAAGCAGCAAAAATTCTAAATCTTTCTTTAAGAGAAAATTTAGGAATAAAAGATGGCAGCATAAAGCTGAATGAAAAACATATTAACGCTGTTGTAAAAAAAATTCGCCAATATCAGCCGCAAATAATATTTGCACCTTATAAAAATGATAGGCACCCTGATCACATAGGGACAAGCAGAATTGTTAAAGAAGCCTTTTTTTATTCGGGACTTACAAAGGTGATAACTAAACTAAATGGAAAAATTCAAGTGCCTTATCGCCCCAAAAAAATTTTTTATTATATGCAAAACATTGAATTTTACCCTTCATTTGTCGTTGATATAAGTGACACTTTCCAAACAAAAATGGAGTCCGTTTTGGCTTATAAAACTCAGTTTTTTAATCCAGAAAGCAGAGAACCAGAAACTTTTATTAGTCAACCTAATTTTTTGAAATTTGTTGAAGCACGTGCTAAAAACTACGGTTTTAGGATAGGCAAAGATTACGGCGAGCCGTTTTATTCGGAGGATTTAATTGAACTTGATCTTTCAAATTATATCTTTAGCGGGGAGGTAAAATGAAAATTGCATTTATTGGTACCGGTTTAATGGGTTCTGCTATGATTAAAAATTTAATTGCAGATAGGTATCTATTAAATATCTATAACAGAACTAAGGCTAAAACTGATGAATTAAAAAATCTTGGCGCAATAGTAACAGATACGCCTAAACTTGCAATTGATAACTCTGAAATTGTTATTACTATGCTCTCTGATTACAGTGCCATCTCTTCTGTATTATTTACAAATGAAATAGTTTTTAAGGATAAGACTGTTATTCAAATGAGTACAATTGCACCAGATGAAAGTTTATTACTGAAAGAACGCATTGAAAAATTGCATGGAAATTATTTGGAAGCACCAGTCTTAGGTAGTGTTCCACAAATTCAAAATAGAACTTTGATCACTTTAATCGGTGCGACCGAGAAACAATATGAGAAATTTAAAACTTTGTTCGAAAGTTTTGGAAAAGATGTAATACTAATTGGAGAAGTAGGCAAAGCCTCTGCACTTAAACTTGCATTTAATCAATTAATTGCTGCTGAATGTGCAATGTTTAGCTTAAGCTTGGGATATGTTCGTAAAAAAGAAATTGAAGTTGATAAATTTATGTCGATATTAAAAAAAAGCGCATTCTTTGCCCCTTCTTTCGCAGCTAAATTGAATAATTATTTGAATGACAATTACTCTAATCCTCATTTCCCCCTAAAACACATGCTGAAAGATATTAACCTCGTTTATTCAGAACTGCAAAAGCAAAATATTAATACACTACCATTAGAAGGTGTGAAAAAAATTTTAGAACTATCGATAAAAAATAATTTGGATGATTTAGATTACTCTGCCATGTATAAAATTATTAATGACAAATAAATCTCTGGATAATTAATGGGAGTAACAAACGAGTTTAAACTAAAGACAAAACATATCAAGTTAACTGGGTTTTTATTAGCATGTCTTTTCTTCATATTATTTATGGTTCTTGTTAATTTTGATAAGTCACATCAAGCTGCGAAATTAGTTGCAGGCGTTGCTATTTTAATGTCTGTTTTATGGATTACTGAGGCAATTCCACTTGCTGTAACTTCTTTAATTCCTTTAGTGTTATTTCCATTTTTAGGCTTGCTTAGTGCTGAAGAGGTATCAAGGGCATATATAAATTCAACAATTTTTCTTTTTATGGGCGGTTTTCTGATTGCAATTGCAATGGAAAAATGGGGTCTTCATAAGAGAATCGCATTAAATTTAATTTCTGCTTTTGGAAAAAGTCCAGCTAAAATTATTATGGGATTTATGGTAGCAAGCGGCTTTATTTCCATGTGGATTTCAAATACAGCAACAGCAGTAATGATTTTGCCAATAGGTCTTGCAATTTTGTATAAATTGGAAAATGAATTTGGTCAAGAGAAAAGTCAAAAATTTTCTATAGCACTTATGTTGGGCATTGCCTATGCGTGTTCCATTGGTGGCATTGCAACTTTAATAGGTACACCGCCTAATTTAGTTTTCCAAAGGATTTATGCAATTACGTTTCCTCATCAACAGCAAATTATGTTTGGTGATTGGATGAAGTTTGGTGTGCCGCTTTCATTGGCGATGCTGATATTAGCTTGGTTTTTAATTACACAAGTTTTTTATAAGAGTGATAAAAGTTTAGTTATTGATGCTGGATTAATTAAATCAGAAAAAAAATCTCTTGGTAAAATGAGTTTCGAAGAAAAAGCTGTAGCAGTAGTTTTTATTCTAACTTCGTTATTATGGATATTTAGAGTAGAACTTAATCTTGGATTTGCAAAAATTCCTGGCTGGTCACAATTGTTTTCCAAAAGTAATATGATTGATGATGGCACTGTAGCTATAACCATGGGAGTAATTTTGTTTCTAATCCCTGTTAAAAACTATCAAAGTGGTGAAAACTTTATTCTTAGTGAAACTGCTATTAGAAAAATTCCTTGGGAGATAATTTTACTTTTTGGAGGTGGCTTTGCTTTGGCAGATGGTTTTGTTAAAAGCGGCTTATCTGAATTGATAGGTAATCAATTCGCCGGACTAAAACATTTCCCTGTAGTAATGCTTATAGCTGCTGTTTGTTTAGTTATTGTATTACTTACTGAGTTGACATCTAACACTGCAACAGCCCAAATTGTTTTACCTATCTTAGCTTCGCTTTCTATCGAATTGAATATTAATCCCTTTTTGTTGATGATACCTGCAACAATCGCTGCTTCAATGGCATTTATGCTGCCAGTTGCAACCCCTCCAAATGCAATTGTCTTTGGAAGCCAAAGACTTAAAGTTTTTGATATGCTTAAAGTGGGTATAGTGCTCGACTTAATTGGCGTAGTAATTATGACCGTTTTTATTTATTTCTACTTATCATAATGAACTGCTATTTAACTAACATTCAACAGAAAAACACATAGCATAATTAAAAAGATAAAATTGATTATGACAAAAATTATCTTGAAAAAGAACGAAGAGAAGCGAATAAAACAAGGACATCTATGGGTATTTAGCAATGAAATAGAAAGGCGAATGCATCTCATAAATGTGGATTTGCCCAAAAGTATCGATGATGAAAGTAAAGTACAAAATGGTGAGATTGTGGAGGTATATGACTATAAAAATAATTTTTTAGGATTGGGCTTTTTTAATAGTAACTCGCTCATTTCCATAAGAATGATTACGAATCAAAGGTATATTAATCTAAAAGAATTGCTTGAGGAGCGCCTTCTTGCTGCTTATGCCTTTAGAAAATTAGCTTATCCTGAAAGAAATTCATTCCGAATGGTCTTCAGCGAGAGCGATTTTATTCCCGGATTAATAATCGATAAATATAACAATACTTTTGTACTCCAGATTTATTCTGCTGGAATTCAAAAAAATATTGACATAATAATAGACATATTAAAAAATAGATTTAATGCTGAAAACATTTTTACCAAGAACGAACCCTATTTTAGAAAATTAGAGGGATTACCTGAAGAGGACCAAATTTTCTTAGGTAACAGAGCAGAAGAGATAATTAATATTAATGGAGTAAAGTTTAAAATAGACTTTGAGAACGCTCACAAGACAGGCTTTTATTTTGACCAGTGTGATAATAGAATTTTTACAGCAAGTTTTTGTAAAGATAAAGATGTTTTAGATTGTTTCTGTAATTCGGGCGGATTTGGACTTCATGCAATTAAAGAAGGGGCTAAATCAGTTGTTTTTGTAGATTCATCTATTCATGAAATTAAATCGGTTGAAGCAAATTATAAACTCAACAACTTTAACGCACAAATTGAACTCGTGTGTGAAGATGTGTTTAATTTTTTAGAGAAAACAGTGTTAAATGGTAATAAATTTGACGTAGTAATCTTAGACCCGCCAGCTTTCGCCAAAAAAAAGAAATCGCTGCCCCAGGCAATTAAAGGATACGAAAAACTAAATAAATTGGCTATGCAAGTTGTTAAAAATGGTGGTTTATTATTCACTTCTTCTTGCTCGTTCCATCTTAAAAAAGAAAATTTTCTTTTAGCCGTTAACAATGCATCACTTAAAGCAAAAAAGCATGTTCAAATGTTCTACTTTAATAATGCATCTAAAGACCATTTAGCATTACCCTCAATGGAAGAAACGGTCTATCTTAAATTTGCTTCATTTGTAGTTAGTTCATGAGTAAGTTTTTGCAGAATGGTGAGTAGATATAATTTATTATATTCGCATCCAGCAAGTTTTTAACTTAGCACAAAATTATTTTATCTTGATTAATGAATTCATTTTCTTGCAAGTACCATAATTAGTGTCTTCAATAATTAATTGAACACTTTATAAAGATTTTAATCTGATAATCCAAAGCAATGGGAACGAACTAAATATTAATTTTGTAGAAAACCCGTCAAATTTTTAGTAAAAAAGGAGGTTCGCTTGGAAATAACAGAGCTCAATGAAAAAATTAAAAGAGAAAGTGAATTTGTGGATGTTTTATTAAATGAAATTGGTAAGGCGATAGTAGGACAGAAATATATGGTAGAACGGTTGATAGTGGGACTTCTTTCAAACGGTCACATTTTACTTGAGGGGGTACCTGGATTAGCAAAGACTCTTGCGATTAAATCCTTAGCTGCATCAATGAAAGCTAAATTTCAAAGAATACAATTCACGCCGGATTTACTTCCAGCTGATTTAATTGGCACTTTAATATACAATCAAAAAGATGGAAATTTTACTATTAAGAAGGGGCCAATTTTTTCTAATTTTATTTTGGCTGATGAAATCAATCGTGCGCCAGCTAAAGTTCAAAGCGCTTTGTTGGAAGCAATGCAAGAAAGACAAGTTACAATTAGCGAAACTACTTTTCCCCTCGAAGAACCATTTTTAGTCTTAGCCACTCAAAATCCAATTGAACAAGAAGGAACTTATCCGTTGCCCGAAGCTCAAGTCGATAGATTTATGCTTAAAGTGAAAATTACTTATCCTACCAAAGAAGAAGAATTGAAAATAATGCGGCAAAATATTAGCGATTCAATGTTCAATAAAATTCAACCTGTTATTTCTCCAGAAACAATCTTAAAGGCTCGTAAGCTCGTGCAAGAAATTTATGTCGATGAAAAGATTGATAGATATATTTTAGATATAGTATTCGCTACACGTAATCCAAAGGACTATGGATTAGATGAACTGACTGAACTTATTAGTTATGGCGCTTCACCAAGAGCTACAATTAATTTAGCACTTGGTGCTAGGGCTTTGGCTTTTATAAAAAGAAGAGGTTATGTAATTCCTGAAGATGTAAGAAGCATCTGCATGGATGTTCTTAGGCATAGAGTTGCCGTTACATACGAAGCAGAAGCTGAAGAGATTTCATCTGAAAATATCATTCAAAAAATATTAAACAAAATTGAAGTGCCGTAAATGAAAAAACTATTTTGAAGTCTTATCATCTCTTCGAGTGAAAGACTGCAACATAATTAAAATTTACTTATAAGGTATGCTTACAAAAGAATTGTTAAAGCAGGTTCGACAAATTGAAATTCGAACCAGGGGTTTAGTCAATGAGGTTTTTTCCGGTGAGTACCATTCGGTATTTAAGGGAAGGGGTATGGAGTTTTCTGAAGTTAGAGAATATCAAGTTGGAGATGATATTAGAAGCATAGACTGGAATGTTACGGCTAGATTTGGGCATCCATATGTAAAAATCTTTGAAGAAGAAAGAGAGCTTACTGTTATGCTTCTTGTTGATATGAGCGGATCTCTTTCATTTGGTAGCGTCGAAAAAACAAAACAACAAATTGCCGCCGAACTTAGCGCTATTCTTGCTTTCTCCGCTCTAAAAAATAATGATAAGGTAGGACTGATTTTATTTACAAATCAAATTGAAAAATTTGTCCCGCCAAGAAAGGGTAGAAGCCACGTTCTTAGAATAATAAGAGAAGTTTTGTCTTTTATGCCTACAGGCAACAAAACGAGCATAAAAACTGCTCTTGAATATTTTAATCACGCTGTTAAAAAACGCTCAATAGTTTTTTTAATATCAGACTTTATTGATTTGGGATATGAAAAAATTTTAAAGATTGTTGGTGAAAAGCATGATTTAATTGGGATAGTATTAGACGATAGAAGAGAAAAAGAACTACCCAAAGTAGGCTTAGTAAAATTCCGAGATGCAGAGACAGGTGAAATTAGGTATATAGATACAACTTCAGAGGATGTTATTAAATGGTTCAAGCAAGTAAATAAACAACGCGAACAGAACAGAAAGGCATTGTTTTTATCAAGTAACCTGGATTCTATCGAAATTAATACTTCCTCTTCGTATGTAAAGCCTTTAGTGGATTTTTTTAAAATGAGAGAGAGAAGATGGTGAAGATTTTACGAGTCTTACTTCTCCTTCTGTTCTATTCTTATATTGTTAGTGCACAGTCGATTCGCGTTAGCGCTTATTCGGATACATCAAATTATAATGTTGGTGATTACATTAATTATCATATCGATATTGTTCGGGGGAAAAATGTAAAAATTTTTGTGCCGAATTTCGTCGATTCACTTAAAGGTGTCGATTTTATAGAACAAAAGCCCACTTATTCAGAGGAAAGTAATAATCAAATTGTTGAAAAATATGTTTTTGTTTTTTCAAAGTATGATTCGGGTAAAGTAACCATTCCTCCTATTAAAATTTTTTATACTGAAGGAAGCGACACCTCCAAAAAATACTTAGTTACTAATTCTGTTTCATTCATAGTTCATACTTTACCTGTAAAGCAAAATGAAGATATTAAAGACGTAAAAGCCCCGCTTAAAATTAAGTTGAATATTTTATTAATAGTTACTCTTATTATTGTTTTATTACTTTTGCTAGCCGCGTTATTCTTTGGCTACAGATATTATAGAAAAAGGAAATTAAGCAGGGCAACAGCAACATCAGTAGTATCAGTGCCGCCACACGAGATTGCGATTTCAGCTTTGCGCAGTTTAGAGGATAGAAAGCTTTGGCAGCAAGGATTAATAAAAGAATATCACAGCGAAATAACTGAGATAATAAGACGTTACTTTGAAGCCCGCTTTGGTATACTGGCAATGGAACAGCCTTCATCAGAATTGTTGGCTGAACTGAGCAAAATAAAAGAAGCAGAAGTAATTTATAATAAAACTAAAGAGTTTTTAACTAATGCTGATATGGTGAAGTTTGCTAAATTTCAACCCATGCCATCAATTAACGAAGAAATGATGAAACAAGCTTACGAAATAGTAAAAAATACAATTCCTGTATCAGTCGAAGAAAATAACCTGGTGATAAAAAATGTTCAATAATGTGAGCTTTGCATATCCTGTATTTCTCTATCTTTTAATTTTATTACCGATTATTTTCTATTATTATTGGAAAAAGAAAAATAGCATTACTCCAGATTTAACTTTTTCATCATTAGAAATTTTTAAGGAGCTTAAACCAACTACAAAGGAAAAACTAAAACATGTACCAGCTGTTTTAAGAACGCTTTCTCTTGGTTTTTTAATAGTAGCATTGGCAAGGCCACAAACATTCTCGTCAGGACAAAATATTTTTACTGAAGGAATAGATATAGTAATGCTGCTTGATATTTCTGGCAGTATGCTTGCTGAAGATTTTAAACCTAACCGCGTAGAAGCCGCAAAAAATGTAATAGACGATTTTATTGAAGGAAGAGTGTCGGATAGAATTGGTCTTGTTGTTTTTGCGCGTGATAGTTTTACTCAATGCCCTTTAACTATTGATTACACAGTTTTAAGAAATTTATTAAAACAAATTCATACTGGTATGATTGAAGATGGTACAGCTATAGGTAATGCAATTGCAAACGGGGTAAATAGACTTAAAGATAGCAAAGCCAAAAGTAAAGTTATGATATTATTAACTGACGGTGTTAATAATGCGGGCGAAGTTGACCCTATCACTGCAGCTCAAATTGCCGCAAAATTTGGTATTAGGATTTATACAATAGGTGTTGGTACAATGGGCGAAGCACCTTATCCATTTCAAACACCTTTTGGTATACGATACCAAATGGTGCCAGTAGAAATTGATGAAAACTTGTTGCAGCAAATTGCCTCGATAACAGGTGGCAAATATTTCCGAGCTACTAATAATCAAAAATTGAAAGAGATTTATTCGTCTATTGATAAACTTGAAAAAACAAAAGTTGAGGTTACTTCTTATAGACATGCAACCGAATTGTTCTATAACTGGGTTGGTGCTGCTATTATTCTTTTATTTTTTGAATTTGTTTTAAATAGAACTTATTTAAGAAAATTACCTTAAGTAATATGTTTCGATTTGCTCATCCTGAATTTCTTTACCTTTTTCTTTTGCTGCCAATAATGATTGGCTTGTATTGGCTTACATTTACGAAGCAAAATAAAATGCTTTCTTTCTTTATCGGTGAAAAACTCCATAAAATTTTATTCCCTAATAGAAGTATTTTTAAATCCCATCTTAAATTCTTTTTGACGCTTTTTGCTTTCTCGCTTCTTATATTTGCTTTTGCTAACCCGCAAATTGGTACTAAAATAGAAGACGTGAAACAAGTTGGCATTGATGTTTATATTTGTCTCGATGTTTCATTAAGTATGACAGCTGAAGATGTAAAACCAAACCGATTAGAAAAAGCTAAATATGAAATATCTCAGCTAATGCAAAAACTAAACGGCGACAGGATAGGCTTAATAATTTTTGCTGGGCAGGCGTATGTACAGTTTCCGTTGACTTCTGATTATTCAGCTGCAAATTTATTTTTATCTGCAGTTAATACTAATAGCGTTCCGCAACCCGGTACAGCTATAGCATCTGCAATTGAACTTGCAACAAAATCATTTAATTATAATGACCAAACAAAGAAAGCAATTATTGTTATAACTGACGGTGAAGACCACGAAGGCGATATTGATAAAGCAGTCGATGAGGCTGTATCAAAAGATATTATGATTTATACTATTGGCTTCGGCTCGCCGACCGGTGTACCTATACCAATTTACGATTCTTCGGGAAATCAAATAGGTTACAAGAAAGACGCTCAAGGTAATATTGTATTGACCAAACTTGACCAATCAATACTGCAGGAAATTGCTCAGAAAGGTAATGGTAAATTTTATCTGGGCTCCAATAATCAAGATGAGCTTGATAAAATTTACAAAGATCTTTCAAATATTGAGAAGAGTGAATACGGTACAAAAAAAATCACTGATTATGAAGACCGTTTTTATTATTTACTTTTTTTAGCTTTATTAATTCTTATTGTTGAATTTTTTATTCCGTTAAATAAGTCAAAACTTTTTGCAAGATTAGAAAGTATAAGTGAAAAAAAATAAGAACTATGTTGTTAAGAGAAATAAATATCGCCTGTATTCTTTTGTTTTTCTTTTTGATTAATATTAATGCACAAAGTATAAGGTCGCTAAATAATCAGGGAGTTGAACTCTACAGTCAAAAAAAATATTCTGACGCTGAGGTAAATTTTAGGAAATCTTTAGAAAAAGATTCAAAGTTATTTAAGGGTTATTTTAATTTGGGCGATGCGCTTTACAAACAAGGTCGCTATGATGAGGCAGCTCAGCAATTTAAAAATGCCTTAAGTTTAGCAAAAGATAAAGACGAAAAAGCTAAAGCGTTTCATAACCTTGGAAATGCTTTGTTAAAAAATGATAAATTAAACGAGAGTATCGAGGCTTATAAAAATTCACTTAAACTTAATCCCAACGACTATGATACAAAATATAATCTATCATACGCATTAAGCAAGTTAAGACAGCAACAGAACCAAAATAAGAATGACAACAAAAACCAAAACAAAAATAATAACCAAAAGCAAAATCAACAGAACCAGAAAAACGATAACAATAAACAAAACAAAGACCAAAGGAATGATCAGCAGCAAAATCAACACCAGAATCAACAGAATAAACAAAACTCACAAGGTCAATCAAAGAATCAAATATCTAAAGAAGAAGCTGAAAGAATTTTAAATGCACTTAAAAATAATGAGGCTGAAATACAAAAACAGCTTAAGAGAAATCAAGGTAAACCTATAAAGACCGATAAAGATTGGTAATTTGGAAACAAGAAAACTCTATGAAAGAAAAAAATAAAATAGCAAAGTTCTTATACCTTTTCTTTTGGTTTGCTTTAATTGTTCAGCTTAAAGCACAACAATTTACTGCATCAGTTGACAGAACCACAGTAGGCGAGAACGAAACTTTTCAAGTAGATTTTACGTTTAGTGCTTCCGATATTAATGGTATAAGCAATTTCAAACCGCCTGCTTTTTCTAATTTTAAAATTCTTTCAGGACCTAATCAATCAACGAGCATGCAATTTATTAATGGGACTTCTTCTGCATCTGTTACTTATTCATATATTTTAACTCCATCATCTGTGGGAGAATTTGAGATAGGACAAGCTACTGTATCTTATAAAGGCAAAAATTATTTTACCAACCCATTAAAAGTAAAAGTAATTAAAGGCACTACTCAACCAAATCGCACTTCCAACGATACTGGGATATCTACAAATGAAATTGCTAAAAATTTATTTATTGTCGCAGAAGTAGATAAAAAAAGAGCATATCTGGGCGAACAAGTTACAGTAACATATAAACTTTATACACGATTAAATATTTCATCGCCTCAGATTGCTAAGCTGCCTACTTATGAGGGTTTTTGGGCAGAGGAAATTGATATGCCTAATACCATAAATTTTGATGTGGGTATGTACAATGGTGAGAGATACCGTGTAGCAAAACTTAAAGAAGTAGCGCTCTTTCCGTCTAAAACCGGCAAACTAAAAGTAACTCCCTTTGAACTAAATATACCTGTGATTGTTAGAAAAAAAAGCAGAGGCAACAATTTTTTTGATGACTTTTTTAACGACTCTTTTTTTGGCACGACGCAAACCGTGAACTACGAGGCGAAATCCAATACAGTAGAAATACAGGTAGATCCCCTCCCATCGGAAAATGTCCCTAAATCTTTCAATGGCGCGGTAGGTAATTTTTCACTTAAGGCAAGTGTTGACAAAAATAACGTTCAAACCAATGAAGGATTTACATTGAGAATTGTAGTAAGCGGGACAGGTAATTTTAAATTGCTTAACCTCCCGCAGTTAATTTTACCTGCTGGTTTTGAAAAGTATGACCCTAAGGTAATTGAAAATATTAATCGTACTAAGACTATTAGCGGACAAAAAATATACGACTATTTGATTATTCCACGTACTCCCGGTGAAAAAGAAATTCCTCCAATTGAGTTTTCTTATTTTAACCCAACAACTAAAAGGTATGTTACGCTGACTACCTCATCCTTTAAAATTAATGTTACAAAAGCTGCAGGAGAATATACTTCAATTTCGCCAGGTTTGTCGAAGGAGGATATTAAGCTTTTGAGCGAAGATATACGATATATAAAAACTTCTGATTTTAATTTAAAACCTAAAGAAGAAACATCAATTATAAAAAATTGGTTTTGGGCTGGAGTGATTGTTCCCATAATTACTTTTATTGGTGTAATTGGATTTGTAAAAAGAAGAGAAAAAATATCGAGTAACCTTGCTTTGCTTCGTTTTCAAAAAGCAGAGAAATCTGCTAAACAAAGGCTTAGAATTGCAAAAAAAGCATTGGATAATAATGATATAAAAAATTTCTACAGTGAATTATCACAAGCTTTATTTGGTTACTTGGAAGATAAATTAAATATTCAAAAATCTGAGTTTACCCTTGACCTTGCCTTAAATAAACTTGCCGAAATGAATATTGACCAAGTTTACATTGAAAAGACAAAATCCTTAGCTGAAAAATGTGAATTAGCTCGTTTTGCTCCTGTGAATAACATGGATAATATTTTAGATGTGTACAACGAGTCTGTTAAGTTAATTGTAAATCTTGAAAATTCAATTGAACAGAGGAGAAGAAAAAAATGATTCTTAAATTCTCTTATAAGATTTTAATTTTTTTCTTCTTTGTAATTTTTTCAGTAAGTGCAGTTTATTCGCAATCAGTCGAACAATTGATGAAGCAGGGCAACGATTTGTACCAAAAAGGTGATTACGAGCAGGCAATTAATATGTATTCTGAAATTTTGAACAAGGGTTATGAAAGTGCACCATTATACTACAACTTAGCTAATGCTTATTTTAGAGCTAATAAATTAGGGCTTGCAATCTTATACTATGAAAAAGGATTAAAATTAAAACCTGATGATGAGGATATTCAATACAATTTAAAAATTGCTAATTCGAGAACTGTAGATAAAATACAAGAATTGCCTAAGCTGTTCTTTGCCCAATGGTGGGAAATTTTAATAACCTCCCTTTCAATTAACGCTCTATCAGTTTTATTAATAATTGTATTTATTGCTTTTTTATCATCTGTTGCGGTTTATCTGCTTTCAAAAAATTTCAGATTGCAAAGAGCTTCATTTTTTAGCGGCTCAATAATTCTTGCGTTGCTAATTATTGTCTTAATTGTCTTTATAGCACGTATAAACCGGGAAACTTCATCTAACTACGCAGTTTTAATTGAACCTTCTATTACTGCTAAGATAGCACCAGACGAAAAAAGTAGTGATGCATTTCTTATTCATGAAGGCATAAAATTTCAGCTTTTAGACCACGTCAACGGCTGGTCTGAAATTAAACTTAATGATGGTAAAATAGGATGGTTGCCAGATAATTCTTTTGGAAAAATTTAATCCAAAGATTCAGTGTTATTGGTTTTAGACCTATTTCTGTGGGCGAGTTTTTCAATAAGCTAAAAATGTTTATTTTTTCTTTACCATGTTATTAAGATTAAAAAAGGATATGGTGTTATAATGATTCGCCGCTTTGAGGTAACTAAGCCTTAAACGTAAGAAGTAATTAACATTATTAGCACGCCGTGAATGGTTGATCCTTCCAATACTCAGAGTGATTAGCCTTATTGCTTTATTGTTTAAAGTGACTGCAATAACAATTCTTACGAAGATTTAAGACTGCACTCAATTGATGGTATGTGTAATTACGCAATAAATTTTCCTAAGATTTTTATTTGTTATTTAATAAGCAGTTTAATTAACATTAACTGCTGTTTGCCAGTTCAAAGGCAAATTTCACTGCTGTCCAAAATAATTTTGAAATCAAATCCCGAAGGGATGAATTACCAAATAAATTTAGAAAACTTCATGATTTTGGACTATTCTACTTGTCTTGTAAATCAATCCCTATCTCGTCCCTACGGGACTTTTAACTTTAGTTTGATATTTATTTATTCTATAACTATATAATCCCTAAAGGGATTACATTGGTTTATGCATAATCAAGGCTTTATTGTCCAGTCAGGACAAAATATTTATAGGATAAAGAACAAAGAAATAGATTAAGTCCCTTTAGGGACGAAATAAAAAATATATTGGACAGATATGGCAAGTTTATTAAAAATTTGGACTTAGTCTTTCGGTTTTGAATAAAGTTTTTGTATCTTGAAATAGATTTATTTTATTAAAAACATATCACATTTAAGAAAGGTTGAACTTATGAAGAAGAAAATAATTGGCAGTGCGATATTATTGTTAATTCTTTTTCTTGGTGCAGTACCAACATCTAATGAGCTGCACAGCAATAAACACAGGTTTAATAAATGCCCTTACTTAAATCAAATTGGTTGGGGAGATAGCGACTCTTTAGTTTGTCCATATATGCAATATCGAATTGAAAATTTTAATTACGAAAAGCAAGATTGTCCTTTTATGAATGAATATCCATACCTTAACGAACGTTTAAATAAATCTTTAGAGTGTCCTTATTTAAACAAAAAACACCAGAGGAAGTATATTTTAGAAAAAGAGATTTTTATCGATGACTTTTTGAAGAATACTTAATAAAATTTTTGTATTCACTAATATTAATTAATACCTGCTAATTTTTTTTCTTAGTAACGATGGACAATAATATTAATGCTAAAAAATACAATAATATAAAACTTGTCGTAGGTATTACCGAAGCTATTCTTTCTTTTATTTTGCTTTTTCTTTTTATCAAATTAGGATGGAGTAAGTACTTAGAGAATTCAATACGAATTTATTTTCAGAATAATTATTTGGTTTTTCTTGTGTTTATTGTAATTACCGGCATTGTAGTTAACTTGATTTTTTCTCCGTTTAGTTATTATACAGGATTTTATTTGGAGCACAAGTACGGATTGTCTAATCAAACTTTTTATCAATGGATTTGGGAAAATTTTAAAAGCGCTCTTGTGGGTGGACTTATAGGTCTGCCGCTCCTCTTACTGTTTTATTTTATATTAAATACGTTTGGAAATCTATGGTGGCTTCCGTTTGCTGTGATTTTGTTTTTTGTCTCGGTTATACTTGCTCAAGTAGTACCAATTTTAATTCTCCCTCTTTTTTATAAGGTTACACCTATTAACAATAATGATGTAGAAAAAAGAATTAAAGAGCTTTCAAAGCAAAGTGGACTTGATGTTAAAAATGTGTATCAATTTAATATGAGTAAAAATACTAAAAAGGCTAATGCAGCGTTTAGTGGACTTGGAAAAACCAAGAGAGTATTGCTCGGAGATACTTTACTTAATAATTATTCAAGTGACGAAATTGAAACTGTCATTGCTCACGAGCTAGGTCATTATAAACACAAGCATATCATTAAGAACATTGCAATAGGAACATTCTTTAGTTTTGTAACTTTATTTTTACTTGCTGAGTTGTATCAAATTTCTATAGCATGGTTTGGCTTTAGCTCTATTACACAGATATCAGCACTACCAGTAATTGCATTGTGGGGTATGTTAATTGCACTTATCGAAACTCCAATTTCAAATTATATCTCAAGAAAATTTGAATATCAAGCAGATGAATATGCTGTGCTTGTTACAAAGAAAAAGGAAGCCTTTTTAAATACATTAAATAAGTTAACTAATCAAAATTTAGCTGATCGTGAACCCCATCCTTTTGTGGAATGGTTTTTTTACAGTCACCCTTCAATTAAAAAACGTGAAAAGCATATACAAAAGCTTAGTTAAACCCAAATTTTCCACTAGCCTGCTGGCAGGTTAATAAAATGGGAATCCATCACTTCGTGAAAGGCGGGTTAGATTTTATGATAAAAATTTTGAAAAAAAGCCAAAATGATCTTATAAGATTATTTTTGTTCTTGTTAATGCAAATTTCTTTTGGCTAAATATCTATTATTTTTATTAGGAATGAGATTTATCTTATATGTTATTTATGTTAAAACTTGGCTTTCTATCTCATAAATCTTAAAGACTTTTTTCGTTCTTAATAGTCAATCCCATATATTTTAGTGGAATTATTAATATTAATTTTATCATTATATTTGTATTGAACTAAGAGATATTTATTTGTGAATAAAAACAAATTAGGTGGGATAATTTTAACTAAGCTGCAATTGGGATTAGCGATTGTTATTTTATTGTTAATAGGTTCATGCAGTTTTGATAAAAACGCTTCTCCCAGCGCACCAGTTTTGACGAATAATCTAATTCCACAAAGCCCATCACCAGCTAACAATTCGACTGAGGAGTTGCTAGTAGTTAACCTGAAATGGGAGTCTGCAGCAGATAAATTTGATGTTTATTTCGATAGAAAAAACCCTCCCAATATATTAATTGCCAAAGATACAACAGCAAAAAAATTACTTCTAACAGGCTTGCAGTATGATACAAAATATTACTGGAAAGTTGTTGCTAAAACAATTTCAGGTTCAGAAGTAGAAGGACCAGTTTGGAATTTTACTACTATTGCTAAAAATATAAGTCAATTAAATGGGTATGCTTTTGTAAATTATGACGTAACTACAATGCCCCCTAATACAGTCAAAATTTTGTTTCAGGTAATTGATTTGAGCGGGAAAGGAATTACAAATCTAACTGAAAGTGATTTTGAAGTCTATGAAGACGGCGAGCCCATATCCATTTCTGAATCTGAGTTAAACATAAAAAAGAGAGAACAAATTCCTTATAATATTTATACCGTTTTAATGCTTGATAACAGTACTAGCTTAAAGGACAGCATAGAAACTGTTCGTATGAGTGTACATAGTTTGATTAACAATTTATTGAAAAACCAACTTGTTTCTATTTATTCTTTTTCTGAAAGTCAATATAAACTACAAGATTTTACTTCAGATACTACCGTTTTATTAAATGCACTTAACAATTATCAATTAGGATTTTCCACAACAGATTTGTATGGTTCCGTTATAAAGGGTGCTTCATTGTGGAAGGATTCCTATCAAAGAGATAGTATTTCTCAAGGATGTATGGTAATATTTACAGACGGTAAAGATACACAAGGTTCTCACACTTTAGCCGAAGCATTAAATTCAATTAGTAACAAGATTGTTTTTACCGTTGGAGTTGGCAGCGAGCTGAACCCTGAAGTTTTAACTAGAATAGGAACTGGAGGTTTTTTTAGAGCTGCTGACTTGAACGATTTAGAGAAGGAATTTATTGATATTCAGAATAAAGTTTTAAATTATGCTAACAGCTTTTATTTGCTTACATATCAAAGTCCTAAAAGAGGCAATAAGGAACATACATTGTATATCAAAATAAAGAATAATAACTATTCTGGAGAAAGTTCTACATTAATTGCAACGTATAACAGTAATGATTTTTCTTCAAAAGCTATAGTGCTTAACAAATAAGTTTTACTTAATAAATTTAAGGGAAGGTTAACAATGCCTGTAACTTTAACTGACGTTGAAAAAATAGCAAAGCTTGCAAAGCTTCGGTTCAGCGAAGAAGAGCTCAAGAGTTTAACGAAAGACATGAACAAAATACTTGACTATATGGATAAGTTAAACGAATTAGACACGACTAACGTAGAGCCTTTATTAAATCCAATCTCGAATGAAAATGTTTTTAGAGAAGATAAATTGGTTGAATCAATTCCTACCGAAGAAGCATTAAAAAATGCACCTGACAGAACGGATGTTTATTTTCGTGTACCAAAAGTAATTTCAAAGGAATGATAAGTATAAAATGATAATCGGAATAATACCTGCCAGGTTTGGTTCTACCCGATTAATGGGGAAACCATTAGCGGATATAGGTGGCAAGCCGATGATTCAGCATACATATTTAAATGCAAAAAAATCTAAACTGCTGGATAAAGTTGTTATAGCTGTTGACGACGAGAAGCTATATGAAGTTGCAAAAAGCTTTGGCGCTGAAGTTTATTTAACACCTAAAGATATTTCAACCGGGTCCGATAGAATAGCCTTTGTAGCAGAAAAACTTAAAGACGCAGAAATAGTTGTAAACATACAAGGTGATGAACCTTTTATTCAACCTAGGATGATAGACCAAGCAATTGAACCGTTACTTTTTGACCGAAAAGTGAATGTCTCTACTCTTGCAAAAAGAATTACTTCAGTTGAAGAATTAAAATCGCCCTCAGTTGTAAAGGTTGTATTTGATTACCATAACTTTGCACTTTATTTTTCAAGAGCACCAATTCCTTTTGTTAGAGATGCAAGAACTAATTTGGACCGAATTGGTTCAGCAGAAATTTATAAACATATCGGTTTATACGCCTACAGAAAAGAATATTTATTAAAATTCACTTCGTTAAAACAAACTGACCTTGAAAAAATTGAGCACTTAGAACAACTTAGAATGCTTGAAAATGGGTTTAAAATAAAGATTGTTGTAACAGAGCTTGAAAGTATTTCAGTTGATACCCCAAAAGATTTAGAGATAGCACGTAAATATTATGAAAAATATATTAAACCAAATGAGAAGATGACTAAAGCAAAATAGGCCGGTGTTCAATTGTCTTTTCAGAATAGAGGTGTTATTTTTGCAATAAAAGTGAAATTATATTAATAAAGCTATGGAACGAAAAATCAGAGTGTTAATTGCAAAAGCTGGATTAGATGGGCATGATAGAGGTGCAAAAGTAGTAGCTGCTGCTTTGCGAGATGCTGGTATGGAGGTGATTTATACAGGCTTACGTCAAACACCAGAAATGATCGTTGAAGCTGCAATTCAAGAAGATGTGGATGCAATTGGTATTAGCATCCTTTCAGGTGCCCATATGACAATCTTTCCTAAAGTTCTTGAGCTGATGAAAAACAGAAACTTGAACGATGTATTATTATTTGGCGGAGGCATTATTCCAGAGGATGATTTGCAAAAATTAAAATCTATTGGCGTAGGAGAACTTTTTACCCCAGGCACCTCTACCACAGAAATAATTAAGTACTTAAAAGACTGGGTTGAAAAACATCCCAAAAATTAGTTGGCTTTCCATAGTATGAAGTAGTCTTTTTTGTACTTAAATTTATAGTTTGTTCGAACTTTTCTATTTTTGAGCGGAAGATTAATTTGAAATCGAATTCTACTTTTTAGTGTTGACTTTTACCACTTAGTTTATAAACTCAACATTTACTTCTGTTGTTTACAGATTATCCTTCTTACTTAATTCTTGCTGCTTTTGTTTTGATTATCTTTGTTTTTAATATCTTTTAGATTAACTATCACTTTAACAGCCATTGCGAATTTTGACTTACTTTGTCAGCTTAAAGCAAGATTGGTTGAGTGAACCTTAATCCTACATCATTTGAATCATCCGTTCTCATCAGATGTCAAATAAAAAAGACACTGCCTTTACAAGAAATCTCTTTCTATTGTCTTTGCAAATCCCGATGTCTTTTATCGGAAGGAAGTAATCTCCCGTTGCAAAGAATTCATTATTTTACTTTTTTGCTTGAGATTGCTTCACTCACTTCGTTCGCGATGAAGTAATTTCTTATTCTGTTATGAATTTCTTTGTTAAACCAAAAATGCAATCCTAATAATAACATATAGAATTCTTCAGCTGCACTTGTAGAGGATAAGCACACCTTACAAAAAACAAGCCCATGTGCGGTTGGCAAGTTTGTACTTTCCTTTTATACGCAAGAACATAGTTAATTTTTCTATGTTCAACTGCGTAAGTTGGAGTAAGGAGAAGCTACAAAAACGAAGATCTGTTGATTAACACTGATGCTAATAAAAGTTTATTTTCGATAGAAAAAAAGCAAGTCAGCATTTAGATTGAGTCGCCTTAGAAAAGTGACTAAAAAAATCCGAAAATTTAGCTCATGGATTTAAAAAATCTTTTTCTTTTCAGTTAAAATTGCACACTAATACTTAATTTATTATTCCAAGTTTCGTAGGCTAACCTTGCATTTCCATTCTCATCGTATAAGCCTGTATCACGCCACGCTTTACTTATATCCTCTGGGGACCCAAGTGCTTTCCATAATTTATCGTAATCTTGTATTACAAAATTTATAATGAAGATTAAATTATATTTATCTGCAGCACTAAAAAGTTTATTGAAGTAATCATTTTGTTTTTGCTGAGTACCATTAAGTACAATTGAACCATTATATAATGAAGTAGTTTGAGCAGGGTATCCAGTCTCCGTAATGCAAATAGGCTTATTTTCCAGTGAAAATAACAGGTCAAATAAATTAGAAGGCATTTCGTTTGTTGATAGAGAACTTAAAAATGGATATAACGAAATTGCAAAGTAATCCGAATATTGCATTATTTGATCTAAGCCAATTTGCTGAAGTTGATAGTTAGAAGAATAATCTTGCAATAAATCCATTCCAGATAATGATACCATAATAGGTAGACTGGGGTATTCAGATTTCAGCTTTGAGTAGACATATTGATGTAATTGTAAGTATGAATTCCACAGATTTAATGTTGGGTCAGAATTAATTAACAGGTTGACCTCAATCCCAATAACTAAATAATCAGGATTAAAAAACCGTATGATGCGTCTGCAATAATTTAAGTAAGCATTTTCTACTTGTATATTGTTGAATGTATAGGTATTCCATGGATAAGCAAGAGGCTGATTGCTTGAACTCGATTTGTACAAAGCTAATCCGTTACGATTAAAATTTATGGGTGTTACAGAAACAATAATTTTAGCGCCTGGAGGTGTTTTTGCTTTTCGTGTCTGCCAATCGTTAATAATATATGTGCTGTAGTTTTCTCCGTATAACGATTCTTGCCATGGAATACCATCATCAAAATGATGGGAGATAATATCGGCATCATTTTTAATTTTTAAGTAGACAGTATCAAGTGAACCAGCAGTTACATCATAAGGGAAAGGAGTAAAGCCTAAATAGTAACTTCTTGTGTTTCCAGTTGGTGGAGTAACTACATCTCGAAGATTACATGAATTCAATAATATTTGTGCAATAATCGATAAAATAAAAAACAATTTTAATGTTGTGTGCTGAATATGCATTTCTTTGTTGCAGTTAAATTAAAATTTTACTTTAATAACAACTTTTTTAACTGTAGCGGGGTCATCAACTGAAATACCCGGCATGTGAATATCATCGGGAAATAATATTACAAAATGACCCTCTTTAACTTTTACAAAATTTCCTTTTCCTTCTAAGAACATTATATCTTTTTCTGTGTTATACTCTTCAATTATTTTCATATCTTTAATTTTACCGAAGCCTATATTTTCTACACCATTTATTACATACTGAATGTCAATATATCTTTTGTGGGCTTCCCATTTGCCAGCACTTAAAGGTTTAGAATTATATTGATCTACAAGTGCAAATACGTCGTCGCCATCAATTGGGTATTTACCTTTGCTGATTTTTGAGAAATCTGTTTCAATTAAATATGATAGCCCTTGTCGAATTTTTTCACCGAGAGGAAAATAAAGATGGGCATTTTCAATTTGATCAAAAATCATTTTGTTTTCCTATTTATTAAATTGACTTAAATAACAGAATAAACTTAATGCAAAAGTAGCAATAACAAACAAATGAAATATTACTTTTTCTAGTGTTGGAATTGGATTGTCTTTTATGGGCGGCAGGAATGTAACGGTGTCTTTATAAATTCTATCGTATTTTCTTAACCAATTTTCACTTGGTTTAAACAAATATGGAATCCACCATTTTTTAATTTCATATATTAGAATAATAACATAAATGAACAGTGAAGCAAGCATTATTAATTTAATGTTAAAAGTGTAAGCAAAGGGAGGTATAAATAATAAGATGCCTTTATAAGCAGGATCAATAAATCTCTCTTTCCATGAGAATTCACGTATGTTGTTGAATGGATAAAGATCAACAAGCTTGGTTAAGCTGTAATAAATAAAAAGAATTATTTGAACAATGCTGACTGAAATCATATTTAAATTTTGAAAAGAATTCCAGCTGTTATAACATAAAAATTGCTTTTTAAGGATTCTTTAACTGGAAGATTATCTAACTTAAGATTGAGAAAAACATAACGAATATCGCCTATAAGCGTTACATTTCCAAATGGCAGTTCAACTCCTCCGCCAAAGTGATAACCAAATTTTTGAGTTGTTTCATCTCTAAGGCCATTCTGTTTATATGAAGCAGAATATTCATATTTTACATTGTACCATCCTGCACCAGCAGTACCATAAACGATAGGAATGAAGTAAATCAAGGCTGTTGCCATAAGAGGGTAGCTGGTTGTTTTAACATTTCCATTAGCAAATTCTTCTTTTTTGTAATTTATAGAACCCTCAATCCCAAGACTGTTGGTCAATTTAACTCGTAAAGCCACACCTAACATTGCAGAAGGATTATCTGCATCTTGAGATTTGTAATATCCAATTTGTGGTCCAATCCCAATTGATTGGGCATAATTAATTGCTCCACAAGTAATAATAAATAAAATAATGATTGATAACTTTTTCATATAGCACCCAAACATTTTATGAGGAAATTTAAAAAATTTATTTTTAGGAAGCAGATTAATTTTGTGGTGGTACGCGCAAATTTGTTGTTGTTTGCAAGCCTTCCGCAAGTTCAGGTAAAATACCAAGTTTTGAGTATATGGGTCTAATAGCTTTTCGTAACTTAGGCAGTTTTAACGCAAAAAGTAGTGAGCCAAGTATACACGAAATTCCTCCAAATACTAAAGTTGTAGGAGCACCAAATTTAGAAGCTAAAATTCCGAACAGCAAGCTGCCAAATGGCATCATACCCATAAATGCCATTGTGTAAAAGCTCATTACTCTGCCTCGTTTATCGTCATCAATAATGGTTTGAATTATTGTGTTGCTCGAAGCACCTCTAATTATCATTGACATGCCGGTTAATATTAAAAAAAACATTGAAAGAATTAATGACCTTGAAAACGAAAAAGCAATTAGCGTAACACCAAAAGAAAATGTTGTATAAAGTACAATTCTTCCCAGTCCCAGCACAGATTTCTTTGAAGCAAGAAGGAGAGCCCCTAATAAAGCGCCAGCACCTATGGAGCCCATTAAAAACCCAAGTGTATTTGGCCCGCCATGTAAAATGTTTTTTGCAAAAACAGGCATTAGTACAACATAAGGCATTCCTGTTAAGCTTACTAATGCAACAAGTAGTATTAAATACTTAGTTGGAGTAAAACTAAAAGTATATTTGAAACCCTCTTTAAGTCCTTCTAAAACATTTTTTTGTGTTTTAATGACTTTTGAATAATCAATTTTCATGGCAAGAAGAGCTGCAATTACAGCGAAAAAGCTAATTCCATTTATAAGGAAGCAAATCGTCTCGCTTGTTTCAGCTAAAAGAATTCCGGCTACCGATGGTCCGAACAATCTAGCAGCATTAAACATCATAGAATTAAGAGCGATTGCGTTCCCAAGGTCTTCTTTATTTTCAATCATTTCGACCACAAAAGCTTGACGAGCTGGGGTATCGAATCCATTAACAATGCCAAGGAAAAGATTAAGTACTATTAAATGCCAAACTTCCACTGTAGATGTAATTAATAGAAATACTAATAGAAAAGCCTGAAGCATAGCAAGTGATTGAGTTGTAATTAAGATTTTGTGTCGATTTAGTTTATCTACAATAATACCTGCAAAAGGAGAAAGAATTAGTGATGGAATTTGGCTTGCAAAACTGATGAGTCCAAGCATAAAAGCTGAGTTGGTTAATCGATAGACTAACCAACTCATCGCAATTTGTTGTGTCCATGTGCCCGTCAAAGAAATTATTTGACCGCCAAAGAACAGTTTATAATTTCTGTACTTTAATGCCCGCCATGCGGCAGATAAACTGAAACCCGAGGTTCTGTTAATTCTTTTGCTCAATAAATTAGAATCCCCGTCTTAAACTCACTTCATTAGGGTTAAAGTATTTTCTTGGAAATTTTCCATCCATAACAGAAGCATTATAAATAAATGAGGCCATAATTACAGCAGACTGCATTAAATCGCCAGCACTGCAGTGGTCATATACATCCATATTTGAATGATGAGTACGAGTGCCATAAGCTAATTCGTCTTGAATGAATTGAAATCCAGGCAAACCTACAGCATCAAACGAAACATGGTCTGTGCTGCCTGTATTTCTTATAGTAACTGTTGAAGCACCTAAATCGTTAAACGGTTTGAACCATTCTTCAAATATTGGTCGTGCGGCATCATTGCCTTGTAAATAAATTCCTCTAATTTTGCCTGAGCCGTTGTCGTAGTTGAAGTAAACAAAAAAGTTATCGTATTCTGGTTTTTTCTCTTTTGTTTCTATATCAAAAAAATGATTTTTAACGTAAGCCCTTGAACCAATTAAACCTTCTTCTTCGCCGTCCCATAAAGCAATTCTAATTGTTCGCTTTGGTTTAAGACCAAGTTTTTCTAATATTCTAACTGCTTCAATAGCTACGGCACACCCAGCTGCGTTGTCAGTTGCTCCAGTTCCAGAATGCCATGAATCAAAATGTCCGCCCAGCATTACAATTTGGTCTTTTAGGTTCTTATCTGTACCAGGTATTTCAGCAATTATATTATAACCAGTTGAATCTTGGTTATAAAATTTAGTTTGAATTTCAGCTTCAATTTCTACTGGTATATTTTTTTCTAATATTCTTACAATTCGATTATACTGTTCAGTTGAAATTACAACCTGCGGCAAAGAAGTTTCGTTCATATTATTATAGGAGCCGCCACTTTGTACAAATACAGTACCATCCATACCTCTTGAAGGTTCAATTACAAGTTTAACGCCTTCTGAAACAAGGAATTCGTTAATTTTTTGCATCAACATTCTTCTTTCTCTAAATTGTCTGAATCTATCTGCAAAAGATGATTTATTGCTTGGCTCTGGAGCTTTTGCTAGTTCAGCTAATTCTGTCTCGGTTCTTCTTGTTGCATCAGGTTTAAAAGTTTCTTCTATAGTCTGTTCGGGCTGCGTGAGCACAATAGCGTCTTTTAATTTACCTTTATATTGTTCGATGTCTTCTGCTTTTTCTATTTTAATGAGTATAGGGCTTCCTTTGATTAAGCCGTTAGTGCTGCCTGTCCATGCTTTTGGGTAACCAATTATTGGCATGTAAGTGGGTTCGGTCATTGCCATATAAAATTTATTAAATTCCCACCCGCGACCAAAGGTACCAAATGGCTCAAGATGCGCGTTCTTTAAGCCATATTCTTTTAATTTTTCAACTGTCCAGTTTGCAGCTTTAAAAAATGAAGGTGAATTTGCAAGACGTGGCCCGTAAACGTCAGTTAAGTAACTGAGAATCTCCATTACTTTGGAATTTTCCAAGCCTTCGTGACGAATTTGCTGGATGACATTTAAGTCTACTTTCTGCTGAGAAAAAGTAGTGAAGGAAAATATCAATACGATAAAAAGACTGAAAATAGTTTTTTTCTGCATTTGCCTTCCCTTTCTAAGTGTTGATATTTAGTTAATTGTGTTGTTTTATATTTAACTGAAAAGGTGACATATATTTATTCGGTTCCTTCTGAATAATTTAAAATAGGTCTAAGCCACTTTTCTGCTTCTTTTAGACTTATTCCTTTTCTCTTTCTGTAATCTTCAACTTGGTCTTTACTAATTTTACCAACAGTGAAATATTTTGAATCTGGAAATGAGAAATATAATCCACAAACTGAAGATGCAGGATACATAGCCATACTTTCAGTAAGTTTTATTGAAGTATTTTTTTCAACATCAAGTAATTTCCAGATTACCAATTTTTCAGAATGATCTGGCTGAGCTGGATAGCCTGGTGCTGGACGAATTCCCACATATCTTTCTTTGATTAAATCTTCGTTAGAAAGGTTTTCGTTTTTTGAATAACCCCAAATTTCTTTTCTTACTTTTTCATGCAATAGTTCAGCGAAGGCTTCTGCAAGTCGGTCAGATAATGCTTTAATTAAAATCACAGAGTAATCATCATTTTCATTTTGATATTTTTCTAATAATGATTCTAAGCCAATTCCACTTGTTACTGCAAATGCACCAATGTAATCATTAACTAAAGAATCTTTAGGGGCAATATAATCAGCTAAGCAGATATTTGGTACTCCGCTGCTTTTTTGAGTTTGCTGCCTTAAGAAATGTAATACACACAAAATACCTTTTCTTGTTTCATCAGTATAGATTTCAACATCATCTTCAACAGAATTAGCCGGGAATAAGCCAACAACACCATTAGCTTTTAGTAATTTTTTTGAAATGATTTCGTCCAGCATTTTATTCGCATCTTGAAAAAGCTTTTTAGCTTCTGTACCATATTTTTCATCTTCTAAAATTGCTGGGTATTTGCCTTTAAGTTCCCATGCCGAGAAGAAAGGAGTCCAATCAATATATTTTCTTATTTCTTTCAAAGAAAAATTATTGAAAATTGATATCCCGAGCTTATGCGGTTTGTAAGTCTGGATTTTTTTCCAATCGGTTTTAGGTTTATTTTTTCTTGCTTCTTCAATTGTAAGAAAGTTCTTGGATGTCTGTCTTTTTTGGTAATCATCAATAAGTTTCTTGTATTCATTTTTTATTGAATTGACAAATTTGTCCCTTTGTTCAGAATTTAATAGGTTACTTACAACTCCAACGCTCCTGGAAGCGTCGAGTACATGGATAGTTGGACCTTCGTATTCTGGACTAATCTTAACAGCGGTATGAATTCTTGAAGTGGTTGCACCTCCAATAAGCAGTGGTAATTTGAGTCCTAATCTTTGCATTTCTTTTGCCACATGAACCATTTCGTCCAATGAAGGTGTTATTAAACCACTTAAACCAATAATATCTACTTTTTTTTCGATGGCGGTAGATAATATTTTTTCAGATGGTACCATTACACCCAAGTCAATTACTTTAAAGTTATTGCAGCTAAGAACAACCCCGACAATATTTTTACCAATATCGTGAACATCACCTTTGACGGTTGCAAGCAGAATAGTACCTGTCCCACCCTTACCCTCCCCTAAGGAGAGGGTAGATGTTTTGTAAAGAGATTCTATTTGTTTTAGTTTTTCTAAAATTTTGTTTAAAACCTTCTTTGTATTATAAATAACTTCATCATTAGTAAATCTGATTACTTCAAAACCAAGTTCATTTAATTTTTTGGTTCTTATTTCATCTGATTCAATATTTTCTGGTAATTGGTGAATTAAACCATCAATTTCGATTACAAGCTTTTTCGAAAGACAAACGAAATCGACAATATATTGGTCGATAATATGTTGTCTGCAGAATTTATAATTATAAAATTTTTTTGATTTTAGATGTTCCCATAAAATTGATTCAGCTTTAGTAGGATTAGATCGATGCAATTCACAAAATTCTTTTAATTTGCTATACAAAATAGGATCTGCTGTTTCCCATTTAAAATCCCCTTCCCTTAGGGAAGGGGTAGGGGGATGGGCCAAGTATGGTTCCAAATAAGCCACAGCTTTTTTCATAACCCTAGCGCTTTTAACCACCTGGGGCAAAAACATTTTACCTGAGCCAAATAGGTCGCCAACTACATTCATTCCTTCCATTAAAGGTCCTTCGATAACAGTCAAGGGTGAGGAATATTTAAGCCGAGCTTCTTCAACATCTTGTTCAATATAATCATCAATTCCCTTTATTAGGGAATACTTCAGTCTATCTTCAACAGATTGATTTCTCCATTCTCTTTCTTTTTCGTGGGTTTTAGTTTCCTTTTGAATTGATTCAGCATATTTAATTAATTTTTCAGTAGCATCAGGATGTCTATTAAATATAACATCTTCAATTAGTTCTAGTAGGTCTTTTGGAATATCCTCGTAGACAGCTAATTGTCCAGCGTTAACAATTCCCATATCCATGCCGGCTTCAATAGCATGATAAAGAAAGACCGAGTGCATTGCTTCGCGAATAGTGTCGTTACCTCTAAATGAAAAAGAGAGATTGCTAACACCACCGGAGACTTTTGCCAAAGGCAGATTTTTCTTAATCCATCGTACTGCTTCGATATAATTTACAGCGTAAGAATTATGTTCTTCAATGCCGGTAGCGATAGCAAAGATATTTGGGTCGAAAATAATATCTTGTGGAGGAAAATTAACTTTCTCAGTTAATATCTTATATGCGCGTTCACAAATTTTAATTTTTCTTTCAAAAGTGTCAGCTTGTCCCTCTTCATCAAAAGCCATAACAATCACTGCTGCTCCATAACGTAAAATTAGTTTAGCACGTTCAATAAATTTTTCTTCACCCTCTTTTAGACTTATTGAATTAACAATACCTTTACCCTGTATACATTTTAAACCAGCTTCAATTACTGACCATTTGGATGAGTCTATCATTATAGGAAGTTTAGCAATATCAGGTTCAGTTGAAATTAGATTTAAAAATTTAGTCATGGCCTCTTCGGAGTTAATCATAGCCTCGTCCATATTAACATCAAGAATTTGAGCACCACCTTCTACTTGTTCCTTAGCAACAGACAAAGCTTCTTCAAAATTTCCTTCTTTAATTAATCGAGCGAACTTTTTAGAACCGGTTACATTTGTCCTTTCACCTATATTTACAAAGTTCATATTGGGTCTAAATACCAGCGGTTCTAATCCACTTAATCTTAAATAAGGCTCAACCTTAGGGACAGTTCTTGGCTTATATTTAATTGCAATTTCTGAAAAAGCTTTAATATGTTCTGGAGTAGTTCCGCAGCATCCGCCCACTATATTTAAGAACCCGCTTTTGGCATAATCTTCCAGGACAGACAACATTGCATTCGGTGTTTCATCATATTCGCCTAATTCATTTGGCAATCCAGCATTAGGGTATAAGCTAACAAATGTATTAGCAATATTAGAAAGCTCTTCAATAAATGGGCGCATTTGTTTTGGTCCTAAGGAACAGTTGAGTCCTACACTTAAAAGGTTTTTAGTATGTGATATTGAAATCCAAAAAGCTTCAGTTGTTTGACCCGAAAGAGTTCTTCCGCTTAAGTCAACAATAGTACCTGAAATCATAATAGGAATTTGCTTATTAATTTCATCGCACAATTCCATTATGGCAAATAAAGCCGCTTTAGCATTAAGGGTGTCAAAAATTGTTTCGACCAGCAAGATATCCACACCACCGTCCATTAGTCCGCGTACCTGTTCTTTATAAGCTGTAGAAAGCTGGTCGAAAGTAATTGCACGAAAGCCTGGGTTAAGAACATCGGGAGAGATTGAAAGTGTTTTGTTTGTTGGTCCAATGGCGCCAGCGACAAATCTTGGTTTTTGGGGATTTTGTTTAGTAAAAAACTCTGCTGATTCTTTAGCAATTTTTGCAGCATTAAAGTTTATTTCATAGACAAAGCTTTCTGTATGATAATCGCTTTGAGAGATGGAGGTGCCATTAAAAGTGTTTGTTTCAATGATGTCAGCTCCGGCCTTTAAATATTCTGTGTGAATTTCTTTTATAATTTCAGGATGTGTTAAATTCAATATATCGTTATTTCCTTTTAGGTCGTGTGGATGGTCCTTGAATCTATCACCGCGGAAATCCATTTCAGACAATTTGTAACGCTGTATCATTGTTCCCATAGCACCGTCTAAAATGAGAATCCGATTTTTTAATATCTCCGAAATTAAATCAAGTTTACTAGACATTTTTTCTCACTTTCTAAAGAATATGTGTATTTGCAATGCAAAATTATAACAAATTATATTTGTATAGTAATGTATAACTTATTTTTATGGCAAATGCAATCAAGTTAGTTTAATTAACACTTATTGAACATAAATTTCTCTGTTGAGTTGGTTAACTCACTTCAAAAAGTGCTTCTAACATGGCTTTGGGTTAAATCAACTTTAATCATTAAATTTGATTAAATATAAAAACAAGAATGGAGACAAAATGATAGTAGTTACAGGCGGAGCTGGATTTATTGGTAGCGCTGTTGTTTGGAAATTGAATTTGATTGGCAAAGAAAACATTATTATTGTAGATGAGCTCGGAAGCGATGAAAAATGGAAAAATTTAAATGGACTTAAATTTGCTGATTTTTTTCACAAAGATGATTTTATTCAATTAATTTTAGAAGATAATATTAGTTTTGATATTGACTCAATTATACACTTAGGTGCTTGCTCTTCTACTACAGAAAAGAATGCTGACTACTTGATGGATAATAACTTCAAGTATTCACAGGTTCTCGCAGATTATTCTGTAAAAAATAACATTAGATTTATTTATGCCTCATCAGCAGCTACCTACGGTGATGGCAGTAATGGCTATGACGATGATGAAAGTAAATTAGATAAACTTAGACCCCTAAATATGTATGGTTACTCAAAACATGTTTTTGATTTATGGGTAAAGAAAAATAATTTATTTGATAAGGTAGTTGGGTTAAAGTATTTCAATGTTTATGGCCCGAACGAATATCATAAAAAAGAAATGAGAAGTGTCGTTCACAAAGCCTTTGAGCAAATTAACGAAACTGGCAAGGTGAAGTTGTTCAGGTCGTATAATAAACAATTCAAAGACGGAGAACAAAAGCGTGATTTTATTTATGTAAAAGATGCGGTTGATATGACTTTGTTTTTTTTAGAACATCGCGATAAAAATGGCTTATTTAATGTAGGTACTGGTAAAGCACAAACATGGAACAGTCTTGTAACTGCCTTATTTAATGCAATGAACAAATCTGTTAAAATTGAGTATATAGATATGCCTGAAGATATTAAAGAAAAATACCAATACTTTACTGAAGCGGAGATAAAAAAATTAAGAGCAGCTGGATACAAAAATAAAATTATGAGTATAGAGGAAGGTGTAACCGATTATGTGCAAAATTATTTGCTAAAAAATCCTTATTTAAGTGCATAGAAAATGAGGGAATTAATGACTGACTTTGAACCTCCCAAATCGAGAGCAGAATTAAGAAAAAGGCTTTATTTTTTTACACTGAAGTTAATTGAATTTATTGATTTACTGCCGAAAGATAATGTTTCTCAACGTATTGGGGATGAACTTTTCAGCAGCGGTACGAGCGTAATAAGTAACTACATTGAAGGGCAGGCGGCAATAACAAAAAAAGCAATGACAGAATTCATGCTTGAAGCAATTAAATGTACTAATGAAGCAAAACTTTGGCTGGCTTTATTAAGGGATAGCAAACGAGCTAACCAGCAAAAAGTAAAATGGTTTCTCGACGAACTGGATGAATTATCGCAAATTCTTGCTTCTTTAATTAATTCTAAAGAAAAGCTATGAAACAACAACTTGCAACTCTCTGTTACGTTATCAAGGATAACAAAACATTAATGATTTACCGTAACAAAAAACAAAATGATTACCATGAAGGTAAATGGAATGGACTTGGCGGTAAATTTGAACCTGGTGAAACACCTGAAGAATGCGCAGTTAGAGAAGTTAAAGAAGAATCTGGATTGTTAATAAAAAATCCAAGAATGCACGGCTTTATTACATTTCCTATGTTCGATGGAGTTAAAGATTGGTATGTGTTCCTTTTTACTGCAACTGAATTTGAAGGAGAGTTAATTGATTCTAACGAAGGAAAACTTGAGTGGATACCAAATGAAAAATTAACTGAATTGAATTTGTGGGAAGGTGATAAAATCTTTATCCCGTGGTTATTTCAAGAGAAGTTTTTCAGTGCAAAGTTTAATTATAGAGATAAAAAATTCATTGATTACAGTGTAGAATTTTATTGAGTGAATTTGCTATTTATGATAATTTTTCCATCACTAAGGTCACAAAGTTACTCTAAGAATTAATTTTACTTTTGAATTTGTTTTTTGGTGTTTCTTTCTGAAATCCTTTGTGCTACTCAGCAGTTAAATTTTTATTATAAAATTTTATTTATAGAGACTTCTGAAAAATTTAATGAGTCATTCCCGTGCAAACGGGGATCTATTGTTTTCAAAGTAGATTCCCACGTGGGAATGACAACCGCTGATAATTCAATTTTTCAGATGTTTCTTATACATATTTTTTTATATGATTCTCCTTTCCAAAAATCCTTTAATTAAATCGTTTACGTTATCTGGATTTTCTAAAGGCGACATATGACCAGCACGTGGTATGACTGCAAATTCTGAATTGGGAATTTTTTCTGCTATTTCTCTCATTAATGTTGGCGGAGTTAAAGTATCAAAAGAACCGTAAATCAATAAAGTAGGTAATTTTATTTTTTGTAAAAAATTAGTTGTGTCGGTTCTGCTTAACATTGCAATTAATGCACCTTTTACTCCGATAGGATTATGTTTGTAGGATTTTTTAAGTGTATCTTCGATGAGTTCCTTTTTTTCATTGAGCGAGATATCTGAAAATGTATTTTTTACAAATGCCTCTACAAAAGGAGCTAATCCTTCTGTGTTAATTTGATTAATTGCAGCTGCTCGTTTCAATTTTGCAGCGTTATCGTCTGCACTCGGTTTTGTGTCTACGAAAATAAATCCAGAAAATTTGAATTGGTTGATTTCAGCAGCTCTAAAAGAGATGTAACCGCCCATCGAATGCCCGCATAAAACTGGTTTATCTAGATTTAATTCTGTAATTATAGAAAATAAATCCTGAACATAGGCTTCCATTGTGTATTGTCCGTCACCTACATAACTTTCTCCTAAACCTCTTACATCGTAAGTTATGCAATAATAATTATCTTTTAATGCATTAACTTGGAAATCCCACATTGTATGGTCATAAGGAAATCCGTGTACAAATATAATTGGCGTTTTGCCAATAGTTCCTTCAGTGAAAACTGCTAAGTTGTTTATTATTCTTTTCATTATTTTGTCCCTTGTTTATTCCTTATTTTTACTAAAGAAAAAATACTTGGTAAAGCTAAAACATAAATAAATTATGAACAAGCTTGACATTTTGTTAAAGTATAAAAAGCGAATTTACCTTGTTTGTATAGTGATTGGTTTATCAATTGTGCTTTTATTTGGAGGTTTTTCCAATCAGCTGAATCGAGATTTTGAGAAGTTATTTTATAAGGTATTGCCAAATAAAGAGCTTGATAAAAGTATAATTTTAATTACAATTGATTCTAATGATATAGAAACACTCGGCGGCTGGCCTCTTAAACGAAGTTATTATGCTTTGCTTATAAATAAATTGTCACAGTTGAAAACTAAAGTAATAGGCTTAGAGATAATGTTGTCTGACCGAACCCCACTTCAGTCTGTTTATAACGATTTACTGAACGATGAATTGAAAAAAGCTAATAATGTTGTACTCTCATCTGTTGTTATTAAACTTAAAAATGAAACTTTGCACGATTCTATAATTTTCTCTCAACCTAAGTATTTTGTCCCATCCTTAAAATCCGGGCATTTAGATTATTTTGTTTCAGATGGAATTTATATCCCGACAAAAATTGCTTTTGGCGATTCCTATGAAAAATCTTTTTCCTCTGTCATTTCAGAGTTTATGAACAAAAAAGCTGATGACCTAGTTGAAGTAAATTTTTATAACAGCTGGAAAAATTTCACAAGATATAGCCTTTTAGATTTTTTCTCTATGATTGATAACAATAATAATGAACTAAAGAATTTCCGAAATAAAGCAATTCTTATTGGAGTTACTGACCCTTCAATTGCAAAGCATATTCAAACAAATTTTGATGATAACTTACCAGGCATTGCTCTTCATGCTTTTGCGGTAGATAATATCCTAACAGAACGCTCAATAAACTATAAAGCAAAACCAATTGTTAATACTATTGTGCTGTTATTTTTAATAATATTAACACAATTAAATATTGATGAAAAAGTTTTTAAGATATATTTAATGACTACAGTACTTTATTTAATTGTGTCAGTAGTTTTACTGTATTTTTTTTATATACAATTTAATTACTCGGCATTTATCATCCCTCTTTTATTTTTGTTTTCTTTTGATTCTGTGATGTACATGCTCAAAAACAAAATTTATTTAAGGGAAAGCTTATCACAGTCAGAAATCTTAAAACTTTCTCTAAAACGAAAAGAAGAACAGTTAAAAAAACTTCAGAAGGAATTAGACCTTGCAGAAAACTCACAGCCAAGCGAATTAATTGCCAAAGTTAATTATCTTAAAAATGCTGTAGCAAAACTCCAGAAAGAACAGCTAAATAATGAGCCAGCTGAAGCAATAAATGAAGTTGAAATTAAAAATTTTCATGGGTTGGTCTACAAAAGTAAGCTGATGGACGATGTTGTAAGTTTAATTGAAAAAGTTGCCCAAAGCGATGCAACAGTATTAATAGAAGGTGAAAGTGGAAGTGGCAAAGAATTAGCAGCAAGGGCGATACATAAATTGAGTAAAAGAAGTAAAAATAATTTTATTGCTGTCAATTGCGCTGCTTTAACTGAATCCCTGCTGGAAAGTGAATTGTTTGGACATGTAAAAGGTTCTTTTACTAATGCTGTGGCCGACAAAAAAGGTAAATTCGAATTGGCTGATAATGGTACGATTTTTCTGGATGAGATTGGAGAGACAAGTGAAAATTTTCAGGCTAAACTTTTAAGAGTAATTCAATTCGGCGAAATAGCTAAAGTTGGTTCAACTTCTAATTTAAAAGTAGATGTAAGAATTATTGCTGCTACAAATAAAAATCTTGAACAACTGGTAAAAGAAAAAAAATTTAGGGAAGACCTTTTCTATCGCTTAAATGTTATTAAAATTTCTATGCCAAGCTTGAGGGATAGGAAAGAAGATATTGAAGTTCTTGCAAATTATTTTGTTGGATTAGAAGACGCAGGACTGAAATTATCAAAAGGGGTCGTTGACGTGCTTAAATTGTACGAATGGAAAGGCAATGTGAGAGAGTTAGAATCTGTTTTGAAAAGAGCAGTAATTTTGGCAAAAGCAGAAAATAGAAAGATTATTAAACTGCATGACTTGCCGCAGCAAATTGCTAAAACAGACAACATTGAATTAGAAATGTTAATTTTGGAATCGCTTAGAGAAAAACAATTTTCACATTCTTCTATCAATGAAACAGCAAAAGAATTGAACAATTTAAGTAGGACAGTCGTGGCAGAAAATTTACGTGGGATGTTCTTTAAGGTATTCTATGAATCTAATTTTAACTTTGAAACGGCAGTTAGAAAGCTTGCAGATTCAAATGACGAAAAAGTATTAGAAAGAGTATCTTCTAAAGCTGAAATCTACTTGAAAAATGTATCTAAAGATTTAGTGAAATACCCTAATAGACCTTTTGAGGAAATTAAACCCAAGATTATATCTAAATACAAGAATCTGCCCTCTAAGTTTCATTACTACTTTGATGAATTTATAAAATACCTCCTCGAAAATTCACCTGGAAAATTTTGATTTCAGGCATTCTTTGATTTTTACCAGGCAAATCAACTTCTCAAATCTTTGTTTTTCGTTGAATTTTTAACACTATGAGCACAATGTAATCTGGTATGAGATATGATATTCTGTAAATAAACAAGAAATTCATTCACAAAAAAGGGGTTAAAAATGAGACGTTTAATTTCTTATTCGATAGTTTTAATGTTATTTGTATTAATTGTATTTTCAGCTTCGGGTTGTAAAAACGAAGACTCAGTGGTTGCACCTAATGGAAACACTAATCTTCAACAGGCTCTCGAAAAAATTACAAATAATGATCAATCTGTCCAGTCTTTTGAAGATAACTATAACGAAGAACAAGCAATGAGTCTTGCAAAAACTCAACTTGCTAAAGAACTCTATCCAATTAAAATTGGACAAAGAATGGAATTAGCCAACCGCCAATTAACAATTGATTATGGCGATTCTACTGCAGTCGGTACTCTAACCTCTACTTACAATGGTAAGTTGTTTATACTTGCTGCATTTAATTCTTCAACTACTACAAGATCTGGCTACCCTTTGCCGGATACCTTAGTAACAAAAAGCTTCACGACCATAATTACAAGAAAAATTCAATATGTAAAAGTTGATAATACTGGAGATAATTTAATTGACTGGAAAATTTCAGCAATATCGCTTCCTCAGGGAGGGACAGAAAATTCTGGCGTTACTATTAAAACCCTTACTTTAATAAATCCAGATGGCTCTGTTTTAGTAATCGATTCACCTAATAACTTTTTCTTTGATAAAGGTCCCCGCAGTGAAAACAATAATTACTCTGGTGGTAATAATAGCAATAATGGGCAAAGCGGTAACATGATGGGGCAAAATGGTCACATGGGAAACGGTAATAATCAATTTGGACTTTCACATAGGGTAATGTTCCCAATATTTGGTATGAATCAACCAGTTAAAGTGCAGGTTGAACTTGAAAGCGCTTATGCAGATACGGACTTAGTTACAATTACACATGGCGCTATGTTGGGTGGATTGGGAAGAGAAAAAGCAAAACTAAACTTAATTTCTGAGACTAATAATGGCGGAACGTATACAAGAGTGTTTGAAGGGAAATGGTTTACAAACATGCACGGCGGTTATATGCATGCCGTCTTAAATGCATTGCCACATAAGTCAGTTTATGATAGCGATGCATCTGTTGAAGAAAATACATGGGGTGTTCCTTACTTGGTGAGATGATAAATAATTAGGTTGTCTTTTAGAAAGCGGGAAAGAACCTTACTTCCCGCTTTTTATTGTATATAACCATTTATTATGCAATTGAATATGATTAAAACCAATTATAATTTTTACTACATGAATATAATTTTTAGAAATATTGTTTTCATTACTATTGCTGTTTTAACCTTTTCGTGCAATAAACCTTTACCCACTGAATTACTAGATGACACTTTATCCGAAGAGCAAAATTTGCAAATTGAATCTGCTTCACCTGAGCCTTCTACTTATATTTATGCAAATGGTTATGATACCACAGGAATTCTTCAACCTTTTTTTGATAAATCAACTTTAATTAATGTAAGCGGGATAAGAAATACTTTTAATAACCAAACTGTATTTATGGCTAATTATTCGGCTGATTTTTACGATACTAATCTTGCAATTAAAAATATGCACGGACGATTAGTAGGTTTTCGGACGAGAATGATGGGGACAGTGAAATTTAATAATATTACTGCTGATAAAATACCGCTAAGAATTCGCTATATGGATAATGGCAAGATGATTGATACTACAATTGGATTTCACTTTGTCTTAAGAAATAACAACATGATGCACCCAAATGATATTCTAAACTTTCCTTATAATTCATTTGTTAATTTTAGAATTGATGTTCAACAAGGGAACCACTTTCAGTACAACATACCAACTCCTCCTGAAATTATAGGACACCTAAAAGTAGAAGGAACCAGGGCAAAAAAGAATCTAAAAATCGAGATTAGTTGGAATGCTTTGAGGTCTGGAAAAATTAATATGGTTGTTGGTATTTTTGATCCAATTACTCAAAATGTTTTTCCGTATTACAAAATAACTGCAGCAGATAATGGCAATGCAGTATTACCTTTAAGTTTGTTAGAAAAACTGCCAATTCAAGGTCAACAGCAATTAGTAATTACATTAATAAGAAAAATAGAAATAGAAATTCAAAACAATCAATTACTAAAAGATAACCTAATTGTTTCGCAGAGTATTCATAATATTAAGGTCCAATTACCGAATTAGTGCTTTTTTAATATTTTTTTTAATTCTGAGTAGTGGTCAACTGCACCTGTTAGGTCAGCAAACATATGACCCTCTTGGAAATGTGCAAAATAATTCAAATTCGGCGTTTAGATTGAATGGAATTGAATCAAATATTGCAAATTATAATTTAACGAGAGATTGGGAATTTTCAATTGTGTTTGCCAATTATTTAGCATCTAATTTAAATGGAAGTTTATATTCCATCTCGTTATCCAAAAAATTCGAACCCCATTATTTTTACTTGCGGTATACACCTGGCTATCAAAAACAATTTGTATTTTCTTCCGGAATAGTTCTCAAGCTCAATAACAATGTAGATGTTGAATCACAACTTAAAACCAATTTAACTTATCAAGAATTGTTTGGATTCGGTTATTCCTACAACATTTCTAACAAATTCACCGCAGGTTTTTCACTGCAATATTTCACTCAACAATTTACTGAAGAACAGCCTGATGCACATTTTTCAGATACTCTTAATTATTTAACTACTAGTACTCTTATAACAAATGATAATTTTTTTAATATCAATGTGGGCTTTTCCTATAAATTGTCCGAGCATTTAAGGCTTGGAATTTTTTCAGAAAATCTTATGACTTTAGATGAACAAAAGGAAAAATCTGTTTTTTCACTTAGAAAAGATAAAGGTGCTGCTTTCTTAATAGGATATAGCCCCAGCAACTACATCTCTTTTAGTTCAATAGTTGAATCAAGTTCATCCTTCCAATTTGGGATTAACAGTTCTGCCAAGTTATTTGATGGCATAATTTCACTTGGAATAAATTTTCTTCATGATAAATACCAGGAACCATTTATTACAGCGTTTCAGCCAATAATTAATTTTTCATTAGAACCGTTCAGTGTTACAATTGGTGCTACAAAGTATTTTAAAGACAGGTCCAACAGTCAATCACTATCAAAATTTTTAGCCGAAGGTATTAATAGTGTGATTAATAATCGATATTCAAATGATAAGATTTACACCGCTGTTAATTTTGCTTTATCGTTCGTTCCTCAAAAGTTAGTTAAAATTATTGATGTAGATGTTTTGAGTGAGGTTTATCCAACGCTATCTGAAGAGTATTTAACCAACCCAATAGCTAAAGGGAGGGTGATAAATGTTACCGATAAATTTGTAACTGTCAGACCAGCTTGTTCAGTAGAAGGGGTAACTGATGGAAAAATTTACTCGCCTGCAGTTAATATTCCTCCGCACGATACTGCTGAGGTCCCGTTTTTTATTATTTTTAATAATAATGCTGAAAGCATTGCTAAAAGAGAAATAGCTCAAATTAATTTTTATGTAACAACTGTTAACCGTGACCCTGATGATGTTTTACAGAAACCGATATTAATTAATGATATTAACAGTTGGGATGGCATTGTTTCGCATCTTAGGTATTTTGTAAGAAAAAACTTGTCATTTGCAGAAAAATATGCCAAGGAAATACTTTCTCAGAATCAATCATTTTTAACAAAAGTTAAACCCGAAGTGGAAATTTTTCAAAAAGTAAAAGTTCTTTATAATAATTTTATTAAGGGGATGATTTACGTAGCCGACCCGCGCGCTTCTGCAGAAAAAGTTCAGTTTCTGGAAGAAACACTAAAATTAAAAGGCGGCGATTGTGATGACTTTAGTTCTGCTTTCAGCAGTATTTTAGAAAGTATAGGAATACAAACTGCTTTTGTAGATTTTAAAGCTGAGGATGGTGTAAGTCACGTTAATATTATCTTTGATACTGAACTTCCACCTGAAAAAGCTTTTCTAATAACAAATAATGATAAGAAATATTTCATTAGAAAAAATGCAGAAGGTAAAGATGAAGTGTGGATTCCATTAGAGACTACCGTTTTAACTAGCTTCGAAGACGCTTGGTCAGCAGGTGTAGAAAAATTCAATAAAGAAGCTTTAGATAATTATGGTCTTGCTAAAGGTAAAGTTGAAATTCATGAGGTTTATTAATGAGTTTATAGGAGAAATCTACAATGAAAAGGATTATTCTTTTTTTAATTTTATTTCCAGTTATAATTTTCTGCCAGGAGTTTACGGTAGAAAAAGTCTCTGGCGATGTTCGTGTGATGAAAGGGACAAACGAGATTTGGATACCAGTAAAAATTGGTGATAAACTTAGCGGAGATGATTTAATTACTACAGGCAGCAAGGCTGTTATTCAGATTAGTCGCTCCGGCAAAAAGTTTATTTTAGGGTCGAATTCTGCTTTGGAAGTGAATTTGATAAAAAAAATTTCTATTAATGAATTGCTGCTTGCCTTAGCTATGGAAGAAATTAGAAATGTGCCAAAGATAAAAAGTAATGGTAATTTTAAAAATACGGCAGTCTACGGAAAAGAAATAAGGCCAAATGAAACGGAGATTAATATTAGCAATGACTTGGGAGTGAAAAGATTAAATGGTGCAATGCAGCTTGCTGAAAGTGGTTATAAAGAGACAGCGATTCTTTTTGCAAGGGAAACATATAGAAAGTACCCTTCAACAAAAAATTTGATATCAAACAGATTGTTTTTTGTTGATATATTAATTGATTTAGGGCTTTACTCTGAAGCTGATTCAGAATTAGCCCAAATTAAGCAGCTTAATTTGACTTCCGTTGAAAAAGATGAAGTAAACAAAAGAATCGATAAAATAAAGTTTGAGGAAATTTCAAGATAGTTTGAAACAAAATTTATCCTTTAATTACACCGATGGGCTTTAACTTTGCAACTTTAGTACTTATTCCTGCATTATGCATTACATCAACAACTTCAGAAACATCTTTATAAGCTTGTGGCATTTCTTCTGCAATAGTTCTAAATCCTTTAGCTTGGATTACAATCCCTTGCTTATTTAGTTCGCTCAATAAATCTTTTCCTTTTGCTTCTTTCATTGCTTTGTGGCGACTTTGCAATCTTCCGGCACCATGACATGAACTGCCAAATGTTTCTTGCATGGCTTTTTCTGTGCCAGCACAAACAAACGAATATCTTCCCATATCACCTGGAATTAAGACTGGTTGGCCTGATGTTTTATATTTTTCAGGAATAAACTTGTTTTTAGGAGGGAAGGCACGGGTAGCACCTTTACGGTGAACACAAACTTTTTTCATTTTACCATCAATTTCGTGTTCTTCTACTTTGGCGATATTATGACATACATCGTAAATAAGACTAAAACCCAACTCGTTTTCAGAAATGTTAAATGTATCTTCAAAACTTTTTTTTGCAAGATGCATTATTATCTGTCGATTATTCCACGCAAAGTTTGCTGCACATCTCATTGCACTTAAATAATCTTGCCCTTCTACAGATTTTATAGGTGCACATGCTAATTGTTTATCTGGTAAGTTAAATGCGTATTTTTTTTCTAATGAGACGAGAGTTTTTAAATAGTCGTCACAAATTTGATAGCCTAAACCGCGAGAGCCAGTATGAATTTGAATTACAATTTGGTCTTTGAACAAACCAAATATGCTGGCTTTTTCTCTATCAAAAATTTCTTCTACAATATCTACTTCGAGAAAATGATTGCCGGAGCCAAGAGTTCCAGCTTGATCTAATCCACGTTCTATAGCTTTTTCACTTACATTTGAAGGGTCAGCATCTTTTAAACATCCATTTTCTTCTGTAAGCAAAACATCTTCATCTTTTCCGAAACCATTTTCAATTGCCCAGTTAGAGCCCTTACGAAGAATTTTTTTTAATTCTTCTTTTGAGAGTTTTTTTATTGCCCCGCTTGCGCCAACTCCAGTAGGGATATTTTTAAAAAGATTTTCAACAAGTTTTTGAATTTTATTTTTTACCTCATTATAAATTAAATTTGTTTTTGCAAGACGAACTCCGCAGTTTATGTCGTAGCCTACACCGCCAGGAGAAATTACTCCGTTATCAATATCTGTTGCAGCTACGCCACCTATCGGAAAACCATATCCCCAATGTATATCTGGCATAGCAAGACTGTATTTTTGAATCCCTGGCAAACATGCAACGTTAATTACTTGGTTAATGGCTTCATCGTTTTGGAGAGTTGTTTCTATCATTTTTTGAGAAGAATAAATTCTACCAGGGACAAGCATTCCACCAAACTTTGGAATTTCCCAAAGATTGTCGCTTATTTTTATTAATTCAATATCTCTAACTTTCATCGTACTATTCCTATATTTTATCTTTTCATTTTGCTTTATGACTTAAATATCTAAAACAACTTTTGTAGAATATTTACCTTTTCTTTTTTCAATTTTCATCTGATGGAAAGTAATTGCCTTTATTTCTACTTTAAAATTACAAGCTTCAGCATCAATTTTGTTCCCTATAAGCTCACATGAGAGATTAATTTCACCATCTGCTTTGTTTATGCTCAATTTTTGGATGGTTGTAAAAATCCATTTTTTAAAAAATATAAGAAAATTTAACTGATTGAGAAACTCAACCAATAATAGTTCAAGAGTTATTTCATTGCAATTAATGATTTTTGTTTCAGATTTGCTTCCGATATTGCTTAGTTCACATGCTACCTCTTTCAAAGCAAAAGCAGAATCTACAAATAAGCCTTCTAAAGTTTCAGACTCAACTTCGAAGGCAACATCCGCTGTGTGATCAAGAAATTTATACGGCATAAATTCTTCAATTGTGGTGTGCATAAATTATGATTATTTAGATAAGATTCAACTCAGAAAAAGTAGAGGTATTTTATTTTTATTACAGAAGCCCTATCAAGCAAATTGAATTTACTTCCGACAACATTTCCAGAAAAGTCAAATATATCTTGACGAGTATGGATTTCGTTCCAAGCAAAGTAAATCCAGCTTTTAGGTAAAAATTGGTATGAGAATAAAATTCCTAATATAACTTGAGTGTTTTGGTCTTTAGACTTTACAAAAACGTTGTCAAAGTACATTCTTAAATTAAAGTCATTAATTGGTGTTAGTGAAAAATAAGGACGCAGATTGTAAGTAATATCTTCAATTTTGCCGGAAGGATTTCCTTCAATATACATGTTATATGAACTACCCAATTCTAAAATATCCATTGCTTTCCATGATACTGAAGCGCCTGCCCATGAATAAAAAGCTAAATAATCCCTTGAAAAATTATAAGTTTTGGAATATCCCCCATACAAGTCAGCATCCCATTTGGGAGAGATATTGTACCATGAGCTGAAATCTAATTCATATGAATTGTAAAGCACATTTAAGTCTTTCGATTTGCCAAACGAAAAATCGAATTCGTAACCCCAATTATTCCTAAACTGCATATTGAAAACTAAAATCCCAAATCTATCAGTATAATTATCGACGCTTTCATAATTTACGCCTGCTCCTCCCATAAATAAAATTTGGGAAATAAAACCTTCATCAAAGAACCAGATAGGACCAGTAATTCCGCCAATTTCAGATGTGCCTTTCCAGGGTACAAAACCAATTTGACTTACATCAAAATTATTACCAATTAACCTGCCTCTGATTAAAGTTACCCAAGTTTTTGAAAAACTTGTAAATCCGAAAGAGGCTGCATAATCGCCCTCTGAATTTTTAATTGAGCGTGCTAATTGGTAAGCCAGTTGCCAGTTTGTTGACCTTATTGCTCCATCAATATCAATTACTCCATAAGTACTGTCAGTTGTCTTTTTACCTACGAATAGTATGCCCAGAGTTGAGTTATCTAACATTTGTTTTTTAATGCGCCCCGATGCAAAGTATGCTGTGGGTTCAATTGCATTATTACCGTTTTGATCTAAGTAACTTGTTTCAGCAGTCCTTGCGATAAACCCGCCATACTCCCATTGACCAAGTCTACCAAAAGTTTTTGCCCCAAATGTTAAAGGTACTTCTTTTCCATCGGGTAGTTTTTTCCCTATTCTTCTTGAGTAAAATAGTTCTAAAGGTTTATAAAAGCCGGAATTTCTGTCTTTACCAGAGGGCATAAAAATTTCATTTCCTTGAGTAAAAAAGGGACGACGCTCTTGGTAATATGTTTCGTATCGTGAAATATTAAATGCAAAAGGGTCAGCTTCAATTTGTGCAAAATCAGGGTTCAAAGTTGCTTGTAATGTTAACTTTGCTGACGGGTTGTAAAAAACATCTAATCCAACAGTAGGTTCTATTTTGTACTTATTACTATATAAGTAGGAGGCTTTGGTAAGTGCTACAGGATATATTTCTAAGTTTAATCCCTTGACTGAAGGCTTAAAATCTTGAAAAACTAATTTGCCGAATTTGGAGATTCTTTGTCCCTCATTTCTTTCATATTTGCACCAATATAGGTCTTCAGAAAGATGAGGTATCCATCTGTCAAAGTCCAAGCCCCACTCGTTAAGTGATTCATCGTATTGGAGAGATTTGTAAGGGATTTCCCATTCAACTACAAAACCCCAATCATAAACTTTTGCTGCTGAAAACCAAATTCCATCCCAGCTGTAATCCCTATTTCTTGCATCGTCAAGTAATCTGCAGTCTGCTCTAACTCCACTAGCGCTAACAGCAAATTTATATGCTGTTCTATTATCTCCAAAGGTATCAAGCATAATTGAAACTACGTCACTGCCAAAACTATGATCGTCCTGCTTACCAGTAATACTTTGTATGTTTTCTCGATTATCATAACAAATCATCAGGCAATAAAGCGATTCTTCAGTAGTTAAAACTTTCACAGTAGTTTTTCTATCTGGTAGATTACCATAGTAAGGCTGAAGCTGAAAGAAATCAGAAGTAGAATCTGCATTAGACCATGCATCATCAATTATTCCATCAATTTTTATTTTTTCAGGCGTTTTTTTTAAGTAAAGTACTTTAGTTTCGTTAGCTGAATAAATAAGAGTTGTGAATAATAATAGCAGTAATGTTTTTTTCATGTTTCACTATTTTTTTTATTCTTTAGACGACATGTTTTTATTTAGGTTGCATGGTTAGATAAAAATATTTTTTGCATATAAGTCGTTTTAAAAATTTTAATGACCGTTGTATTTGAAGTGATTGATTTTAGATTTGTTGATTCTTATGTTAAAAGAAAAAAAAGTGATTGGATTAATTTGTAAATATTGCATCACCGTCTTTTTGCTGTTTACTTTGATTCCTGCCGAACTATCATCTCTAGTAAATTTTAATAAAGATCAAAGAAAAGAATATTATAACAAAGCAATGCTAGCATTAGCAAACAAAGATACTTTATCTGCAAAAAAATATTTAATTGAATCAATAAAACAGTTTTCTGACGCACCTTCATTAAAAGAACTATCTAAAATTTATCTATCAGAAAACACAACTGATTCAAGAAACAAAGCATTGGAGTACTTAAGATTAGCTGTGCTTAAATCACCCGAAGATATTGAGGCAAGATATCTTTACGCCGAAGTTTTAGAAAATCATTCAAAGTGCGCAGCTTTTTGTGAGTATAAAAAAATTACAGAGATGGATATAACTCAAAGTAAAGCGTGGATTGGAATGGCTAAAATTAAAGATGAAGAATTTACAGAATATAACCATTCAGCTAATTTAACAGAAGATGAATTTTCCTTCAGCTTGCAAGACTATGCTGACGAAAATTTTTATGAAGCAGAGAAATACTACAAACAAGCATTAGTATTTGAACCTCTAAATTACGATGCTATTTTTAAGTTAGCTTTGCTTTACGATAAAGCCGGTAAACCAGAAAAAGGTGCAGCATATTTAACTAGACTTGTAAATGAAGCCAAAGCAGATAAAGATATTTATTTATTGCTGGGATTAATTAATTATCGAATGCATAAATTAAAAGATGCTTATCAATATTACCAAAAAGCAATTGCATTGATGAGTTATGAAGAGAGAAAGGATTTTACATATAATTCAGTTATGTTCATTTTAAATGACAAATTTAAAGACCTCGCCCAAAAACTAAACCAATCACAAATCAAACAACTAATTCAGCTTTATTGGAAAGTTAATGATCCATTATACTTAACAGATTATAACGAAAGACTGCTTGAACATTATTCTCGTGTAGCTTTTGCAAATTTAAATTTTAGTGTACCAAAATTAGGAAAGGTTGGTTGGAGAACAGATAGAGGAGAAGTTGTAGTTAGGTTTGGTGAACCTAATAATGTTATTCGATTTCGGCCGCAGATGACAGGAAAATCTGTATTAATGAAAACTGAAGTATGGAACTACGATAATGGACTTACCTTTGGATTTACCGATTTTGCATCTTCGAACAATTATGTTTTTAGCATTCCTGCCGGCGATAAAGATAAATTTGCACCGCAATTTAAAGGTGATTCACAATACTTAATTGAAAATGCAAGAAGAATTTTTCCTACTTACTATAATCCCGTTTACGAGGGACCTAAATTCAGTGCGTTTTATAATATTGTCCAGTTTAAAAATTCGTTAAATAACAAGCTGACAGATGTTTATCTTAACTATGAGTTTAACATTTCCGATAGTGCACTGGCGAATCATAAGAATTATAAGCATAAGGTTGGAATTTTTGTGTTCGATAAATATTATAATGATGTATACAGATTTAATAAAGAAATTAACTTTTCTCCAGGTGATGACTCAGTTATCAAAGTAGACTCATCAAATTTTTTTGTAAATACGATTTTTACCGAAATGAAGCCAAATACAGGTACAATTTCTTTTGAAATTATAAGAGATGCCGATAAAAGTGTTTCATCAAATCGTGATTCTGTGTCAATAATTTCGTTTTCTGATAACTATTTAGATATGAGTGATGTTTTGCTTGCCTATAATGTTGAAGTTTCTAATCAAAGTGAAAAATTTATTAACCGCAAAAATGTTAGCATTCTTCCAAATCCATCTAATAAGTTTTCAAGTAAAGATAAAATGTTTTTGTATTACGAATTGTATAACCTGAAGAAAGATAATAATGGATTGACAAATTTTAACCAAGAGGTAACATTGACTAGTTACAATTTAAGGAACCAATCATCTTTTGAAAAAATTATAAATGCTGCTTTATCTTTTATAGGGTTGAAAGGTAAAAATCAATCCATAAAATTGACCTCTCACTATCAAACGTTAGAAGCAAATCCACAAATTTATTTCCAAGTTGATATGAACAAATACCCAGCAGATGATTATTTAATAACCATAACTGTTATCGATAATATTAGTAAAAAGAAAGTAAGCAGAGAAACTGTTTTGAAATGGGAAGGATGAAAATTAGGCTGACTTAAAAGTTAAGCCCAAAAAATTCATGGGAATTCACCAGGTTGTGGTATATCATTATAGTTTAATTACTATTCATCTAACTTGTTTAACCCACACTTCGTGGATGGATTCCCATTTTCGTAAGAATGACAATTCAGTACTTTTGGTCTTTGAAACAACCCCTCTCTTAAATGTTATTGTTTCAGTTACCCACAACAAAAAATTTTATATGTGATGGATACTTTTCCGAAAAGTAAACTCTATTAAATGCTTTTTGAAAATCTTCATTGCTTGCAGAATAAATATCAATGAACTTTTGTGGGTTTCTGTCAAAAAAAGGGAAAAAGCTGCTTTGTATTTGAACCATAATTTTGTGCCCTTTTAAAAATGTATGGTCAACGTCATTTAAGTTGAATTTTACTTCCGTAATTTTGCCGGGAGTAAAAGGTTCAGGCTTTTCGTAACTATTTCTAAATTTACCACGCATAATCTCATATCTTATTAATCTTTGATAACCACCGTATTCTATATTTTCAGGGTTAGATTTTGGATTGGGTTCACTATCAGGGTAAACATCTATTAACTTTACAACCCAATCGGCATCTGTGCCAGTCGTAGAGACGAAAAGGTCTGCTGTTATTGGACCGCTTAAGGTAATATCATTTTTAAGGGGTTCAGTTTGGTAAACTAAGACATCTGGACGGGAAGCTGCAAAGCGTTGGTCCTCACTCATGTAAGCTCTGTTGTACATTGTTTGTGAATCATAAAATTTTGCTGTATAAGGTACGGGTTTACTCGGGTCACTTAAGTACTCATCAAAAAGATTTTGTTTATATGATGGCTTTTCCCATGTAAGTTTTGCATTTGCGTTAATATATAATTCTTTTGCTGTAGCATTTTTAGGCGGCCACTGGTCATACTTTTCCCATTTATTGGAACCAGTTCTAAACGTAGTGACTTCTGCCAGATTTAAAGTATGGCTTTGAGAGTTGCTGCTGTTCGATAAAAGATAATAATTAAAAAAGGGCAGAAGAATTTCATTGTTGAATGTAATGCTTGTACTATCACCAAAACTGAAATCTCCATAAGATTCACCGTTAGTCCTTGCCCAGCCACCATGGCTCCATGGACCCATTACTAATATGCAATTATTGTTTTTATTTTTTTCTTCTATTGAATTATAAATATGAAGCGGGCCGTAAAGGTCTTCTGAATCGTACCAACCGCCAACTATTAAAACAGCAGGCTTTACATTAGTAAAATAGGGTAGATTCGAACGAGATTTCCAAAACTCATCATAAGTGCCATGTTTTATAATATCGTTCCAAAATGGAAGTTTATCATGAAAAAATTTTTTATTTACATCGGCAACAGTGCCAAGATTTAAGAAGAAATCATACATATCAGGCGAATCGTATTGTGGAAAACGTTTCCAAGTAGTGGTTAAACTATCTCTTGGCTGATCAAATGTCTTGAAGAAGTTGAAGGACATAGAAAGCGTTAAAGCGCCGTTATGATGCATATCATCGCCAATAAACCAATCTGAAATTGGAGCTTGCGGTGAAGCTGCCTTTAATGCTGGATGTGAATCAATTAAACTCATTGCAGCATAAAAACCCGGGTAGGAGATACCCCATATACCAACCCTGCCATTGTTATGTTTAATATTTTTAACAAGCCAATCGATTGTATCGTATGTGTCAGTCGTTTCATCAATATCTTTATTACTTTTTTTGTTTGGAATATAAGGCCGCATATTCACGTATATACCTTCACTCATAAACTTACCACGAACATCTTGATAGACAAATATGAACCTTTCCTTTGCAAACTGATACCCAGGTACAACTGGGTCTAAATTATTTCGATAATTATTTTCTCCGTATGGAGCAACAGAATATGGTGTACGCATCATTAAAATGGGATGATTTTCAGTTGTGTCTTTGGGCATATAAACTGACGTAAATAGAGTAACACCGTCTCGCATTGGAATGCGGTATTCTTTTTTTATGTAATTTGATTTTATCCATTCTACCCCCTGAGCATGAATTAAAGAAGTGAAAATGAGAATTAATATTAAAAAGCGACGCATATGTAACTCCATTTTATTGTGTGTAAAAATAATTTTTTTATTAATTAAATGGAGTCTAATTTTAGTTTAGGTAATTTATTAAGGCTTACTTTATTGAGTAACTTATTTTGAGCTTTACGGAGAACAGTAATTAAATATAATGCTAATTTCTCTAATATAAAATTTTAAGCAGATATGAGCTGTAACTCTCAATAAATTTTTATTAGCGTTTTAGTTTCTGTTAGGAAAAATCAAAATATGTTATATTGGCAGTTAAAAAAATATTTAATAGACAAAATGAACAATGAACCTGAGGTAACACTACAATTAGCAATTGAACATGGATTAACGGAAGAGGAGTTTAATTTAATTTGCAAAAAACTTGGTCGTATACCTAATTATACTGAATTAGGTATATTCAGTGTAATGTGGAGTGAGCATTGCAGTTACAAAAACTCGATAGCGCTGTTGAAAACTCTGCCACGTTCAGGTGGAAAGTTGTTGGTAGGTGCTGGAGAAGAGAATGCAGGTTTGGTAGATATTGGTGATGGACAAGCTATTGCATTTAAAATAGAGAGCCATAACCATCCCTCAGCAGTTGAACCATATCAAGGCGCTGCTACAGGTGTAGGCGGAATTTTACGTGATATTTTTACTATGGGTGCTCGACCTATAGCTTCACTTAATTCACTTCGGTTTGGAACCTTAGATGATCCCCGCACTAAATTTTTGTTTGAAGGAGTAGTGAAAGGAATTGGAGATTATGGAAATAGTTTTGGTGTGCCTACTGTTGCCGGCGAAGTTTATTTCGATGAATCCTATAAAGATAATCCTCTCGTAAATGCAATGGCAATTGGATTAGTGGAAACTGATAAAGTGGTTTCAGCAATTGCAAAAGGGAAAGGTAATCCAGTAATGATTGTTGGTTCGGCTACAGGAAGAGATGGAATACATGGTGCCACTTTTGCTTCTGAAGAAATTTCGGAAAAGTCTGAAACTAAACGTCCCTCAGTTCAAGTAGGTGACCCCTTCACCGAAAAACTTTTGTTAGAAGCTACTTTAGAAATTATTAAGGAAAATTTAGTTGTTGGCATTCAAGATATGGGTGCTGCTGGAATTTCATGTTCAACTTCTGAAATGAGTGCAAAAGGAAAAAGTGGAATGAAAATTAATTTGGATAAAGTTCCTCTTCGAGAAAAAAATATGACCGCCTACGAAATTATGCTTTCTGAAAGCCAAGAAAGAATGCTGGTTGTAGGTAAAAAAGGTAAAGAAAATAGAATAAAAGAAATCTTTGAAAAGTGGGATTTAAATTGTGAAATAATTGGAGAAGTTACTGAAGATGGTATTTTAGAGGTTGAGTATCAAGGTCAATGCAAAGCAGCAATTCCTTCTATTGAATTAGTGCTAGGCGGGGGCGCGCCAGTTTATATTAGAGAAACTAAAGAACCAGAGTATCTGCACTACACCAGAAATTTTGACTTAAATAATATCCCTGAACCTGAAAGCATTTCAGAATGTTTTACTAAAATTTTCTCTTCTCCTAATATTGCTTCAAAAAAATGGGTTTACCAGCAATATGATTCAATGGTAATGACCAACACTATTGTTGGGCCTGGACTTGCTGATGCTGCCGTTATTTACATTAAAGGAACTAAAAAAGCAATTTCTACTAAAACTGATTGTAACGGCAGATATGTTTACTTAAATCCTAAAACGGGGGCTATGATTGCTGTAGCAGAATCTGCTCGTAATGTTGTTTGCACGGGTGCAAAACCTTTGGCAATTACAAATTGCTTGAACTTCGGTAATCCTTACAAACCAGAAATTTATTGGACTTTTAAAAAAGCAATTGAGGGAATTTCAGAAGCGTGCCGTTTTTTTAATACACCAGTTACAGGTGGAAATGTTAGCTTTTATAACGAAAGCCCAAGTACTGCAGTCTATCCTACTCCAGTAATTGGAATGGTAGGTTTGATAGAAAATATTGATAATGTTACCACTGCTAATTTCAAAGATGAAGGAGATTTAATTTATCTATTGGGCGAAGATTATGAAGAAGTCGGCGGTAGTGAATACTTAAAGGTAATTCATAATTTGGTTACGGGAGAAATACCAAAATTAGATTTACAGGCAGAAAAAGACCTCCATCGTATTTTACTAAAATTAATTGGGATGAAACTGATAAAGTCTGCACATGATATTTCTGAAGGAGGTATTATAACAGCATTAGCCGAATGCTGTGTTATGAATAGAGAAAATCAGTTGGGTGCACAAGTGAAAGTTCACGTTAAAACACGTGAGGACTTTTCATTATTTTCTGAATCGCAATCTCGTGTGATTGTTACTGTAGCACCAGAAAATCAAGCAAAGTTTGAAGAGATAGCTTCAAAAGGTTTTACTCCTTACTGTCTTATTGGAACTGTCGGTGGTAGAAGTCTAATTGTAAATGATCAATATACTTTCTCGCTTCGCAGTCTCTCAGAGATTTATTTTACTTCCATTGAAAAAAAGATGACTCTCATTACGGGTAACTGATGTACCGTATTAAAATAATTAGAAAAATAACCTCATTTATATCTGTAAAAACATTGAGGAATTTCATAAACTTCTTCAAGTCTTATTTCCCAGTACTTTTTAAAAGGATGGATGAACATCATATATTTCTTTCTGGGGGTGGAATTGCTTTTTCTTTGCTTTTGAGTTTTATACCGCTTGTACTGGTAGTTCTATCTTTAGTAGGAAATTTTTTCAGCCAAACCGCTATTGAATCTGCACTTAAGCAAATAATTGAAGCAGCTATCCCATCTCGAGCTACAGCTAACTTCGTAGAAAAAGTTGTTATTTCAAGGCTACCTGAGGTGATAGAATACAGAACATTAGCAGGCTATATAGGTTTCATTGGTTTAATGTTTACCTCTACATGGTTATTTAGTTCTATGCGGACAATCTTAAATAGAATATTTAACGTTTCCCAGCAAAAGAGTGCAATAATTGGATTGCTTAGGGATATTGGGATGGTGCTTTTATTAGTTGTTTTTGTTGCACTATCCACATTTATACTGCCCACATTTAACGTTATAATGGATTCCGCTGAAAAAGTTGAATTTCTTCGTGCATTTAGATTTACTGAGATTATCGATTTGTCAATAAAATTAATATCACTCTTAGTTTTGTTTTTTATGTTCTTTTTGTTTTACTATATAATTCCATATGAGAAACTTGGGAAAAAAGTACCACTCATAGCTGCGTTTTGGACAACAACTTTTTGGGAAATAGCCCGCTGGATTTTTGGCTATTATGTTAAACATTTTCTTTCTACAAATAATATTTATGGTGCATTTATTTTTATAGTAGTTGTGTTATTCTGGATATTTTACTCCTCATGCTTGTTTATTGTAGGTGCTGAAATTGGGCAGCTTTACAGAGAAAGACTTTCAGAAAAATTGTTAATTAATGATAATAAAAAATAAATTGATTTTTTTTGTTTATGACTTGATTTATGAATTTACTAAATGTAAACTCGTTTTTGTAACTTATTGAAAAATTGTAAAAAGGAGTGATATGAAAATTAAACCTAAAAATCCTAAAGCTGTGCTTTTACAAGTGGTTGTTTTATTTTTAGTTTCTTTTCTTGTTTTGACTAATTGCTCAAATAAAAAAGAAAAACAGCAACAAACTACTGTCCAAAACCCTGAAGATACATTGTTTACAAATAACCCCGATAAATTTCCACCAATTGTTTACTCAGACAAATTTAAGAAATCTTTTGGCGTAGACCCTGTAGAAAATGAAATTATTAAGGCTGGCAAGTTAGGGGTTAAAACAAGAAAATTATATACTACATCATTTAAGTCGGATGGAACGGTTTTAACTAGAGATAAGCTTTATGAAGAAATTGAATTCGATAAAAATGGAAGGAGAGTCAAACATCATTTATACGTTGGGGTTGGCGCAAATCCTAAGACATGGATTTATAAATATGATTCTAAAGGTAATCAGATTTATAAAGAAGTAGTCGATTCACATAATAACTTATTAGCGAGTCAAAAGTCAAAATATGATAATGATGGACGTGAAATTGAAAGTCTATATTTTGATGTTCATAAGCCTGCTAACCAAATTATTAAGTACTTCTACGACGTAAATGGTAATAATGTTAAGTCAATTCTTTTAACACAAAAAGGTGACACATTGTATAAGGAAATTTCTGTTTTTAATTCGGGCGTTATGATTAGTTCTAAATATCTTAATAGCGATGGTGATAGCCTGCAAACAATAGAACGAACTTACAATCAAGCCACTAACACATTTAAAGAAGTAACTGTCACCGGAAAAGTTAAAAAAACAGTTTATTATAAATTTGATCCAAAAGGCAGATTAATTGAAATAAAAGGGGATACATATAAGAGAGAGTATCAATATAACGATGCGGGCGATGTTATAACAGATCAACTCTTAGGTCCAGAAAATGAACTCCAATACGAGATGAAATACAGCTATTTACCTAACGGTTTGATGAGTGAATCAATTAGATATGATTCTAAAAATAGACCAATTTTGAAATCAGTTTATGTGTACGAATATTATAATAACAATGCAAGTTTAGCACAGAAAGCAGGACAGAATAAACAATAAAGCGGGTCTTAATTATAAATTAGAGACATCTGAAAAATTGAATTATCAGCGGTTGTCATTCCCACGTGGGAATTTACCACTTCGTTGAAAACGGGAATCTACTTTGAAAACAATGGATTCCCGTTTGCATGGAATGACTCATTGAATTTTTCAGAAGTCTCAAGTAAATACTTTTCCAGTATAATAGCTTTATTTAATATGAAAGCTGAACTTTATTTTGCTGGCAATTCAATACAAAATTTCCATGTTGAAATTATCTAAACGAAGTTGAGAAAAAATTTTTTTTGTGGGATTAAGTTTTATTTAACTTTTAGTTTTATAGAAATGTTGGTGGTAAGTTAAAAAATTATTGTTGTAATTTATGACTAAATTTTTTTATAACCTTGTCAATACTACTTATGATACAATTCTTACCGTTGGGCGGCGCAGATGAAATTGGAGCTAGTTGTTATTACTTAAATATAGGAGGGACAGGAATAATCTTAGATTCTGGAGTTCACCCACGAAAAAAAGGCTTTGAGTCACTGCCATCATTTGAGTTAATAGAAAATTTGCCGGTGGATTTTGTTTTTATAAGTCATGCCCACCAAGACCATATAGGTGCTCTCCCTTTTTTAGTTAAAAAATTTCCTCATTTAATTATTTACACAACACGACAAACTAAAGAAATTGCTGAATTAACACTCCATAATGCTTCAAACATTTTAATGGAAGAAATGGACACTACCGAGAATTTTATACCCTACACTCACGAAGAAATAGATTTTTTAATAGACTCAATAAGAACAGTTGAATATAACTTACCATTAGAAATTAGTGGGATAAGACATAATAGCACAAACAAAATTAAAGTTGAATTTTATGATGCTGGGCATATCCTTGGTTCTGCTGGAATTCTTATTATTTATGAAGATATAAAAATATTTTATACAGGTGATATTAATCTCTCTAAACAAAAAATTATGGATGGTGCCGATATTCCTTCTACAGCAGTTAATATTCTTTTAACTGAATCGACCTACGGTGCAACAGATTCAAGCTTGTTAAGTAATTGGATTAACGAACAAAAAAGATTTGCCTTGGAAGCAAACAAAATTTTAAACAAGGGAGGCTCAATTCTAATCCCTGTCTTTGCGTTAGGAAAAACTCAAGAACTGCTGGCTACAATTCATTCACTTATTTCCAAGGGTAGTTTGACAGAAACTTTTATTTATACTGGTGGATTAGGAAAACAAATTTCTAAAATTTATGATAGGAATAAGTTTATAGTTAAAAGACAAAATAAAAATTTTGAATTCTCAGATGTAGAACAAATAGACCTATATGATATTAATGATGTAAATTTTTTTAATAAGAAACCTGGGATTGTGCTTGCTTCAAGCGGTATGATGCTTAAAAAAACTAAATCTTATGAATTAATGAGACACTGGATTAACCAAAAAGATTTTGCAGTTTTTATCGTTGGATATGTTGATTCAGAAACACCAGCTTACCAAATATTAAAATCGAACGTGGGGGATAAAATATTATTAGAGCAGGAAGAATACATCGTTAATTGTTCTGTTGAAAGATTTTATTTTCCTTCGCATTCCAAGCGTGAGGAATTATTAGAAATAACAAAAAATTTAAATCCAGAAATAATAGTGCTTTTACATGGAGAAGAAGAGGCAAAGAATTGGCTGGGTAACAAGATGCTTACCTTGAAAGAAAAAATAAAAGTTTACTCAGCAGAAAAAGGCAGAGTTATTAATTTGCTATAAAATTATTCGTTATTCGACTTTATATCCTTAATTATCTTATGAGCTTTTATTCCTGAAAGAATTAAAAGAATCAGCACTATTGATAATACAATAATCAAAAGCATTTCAACTTCCTTTCGAAAAAATCTACTGAAAATTAAGAATTGTTTTACATATTGTCTGTGATAAGCGAGACGGTTAATCTAAGGGATATTAATATCAAAGTTAATCGAAGCGTAAAGAGCAAGAATGAAGTAAGAAGTAAAAATTTTTAGGCAAATAGAAGCAATAAAGGAGATATATACAAATGGCAAAATAAAGACGAATATGTAATTTCTAATACATATTTTGGGCTCAATAAATTATTGAAAGGATTTGTCTACAATTGTGGCGAAATCCTTTTAGCATTGCAATTGAAGGTTATTAATTAAAATCGTCAAGTTTTTCTTTGCTTAGTAATTTCATTGCCTGTGGAAACAAAATATTTTCTTCTCTAAAGATATGAAGCTTCATTGTTTCAATAATTGCCATTCCTTGCTCGTATGCTAATTCAAATGTTATTTCACGCGAGCGTTTATCCGGCAGTTGTGAACCTAACTCTAAAAAATTGAAAACGATGGCTACCGCCTGTGCTACTTTTAAGTGTTCATCCTCCATCAAGTTTATTCCAGTTATAGAAGAGTCAACTGAATTGTGCTCCCCGATTTCAATAAGCTTTTTATGAAGAAGAGGAAACAATTTTTTTTCTTCTTTTTGGTTGTGCAGCGGAACTTTTTCATCAAAAAAATTAAAAAATTGTTTTAATCCAATGTCAATTTCATCATTGAAAATCCAATTGTTGTTTTTCCAATTCATAAGAGCAGTTTCAAACTTACTTAAAACTTCTGCGAAGTTTTTGTGTTCATCAATTAATTCTTTTAGAAAAGGATGCATTTTTTCATAAGGTATGGTTTCAATATTCAATGGGTTGTATGCATCAGGCGGATCAAAAGGAGAAAGTTCTTTTTCATTTATCCCTTTATCCACAAATCTTTTTAACGAATCTTTATTTTGTATTGATTTTTTCTGCATAATGTTTTTTCTGTATTTTTCTTTTTGATATGTAACTATCAATTGATAAGTTGCCGCTTCCAAAGGCAAAATAAATTATTAAAAGGAAAAGTACCAATGCAGCTAATTCAAGTGATTGGTTTTGATTTGCCAATCCCTGACTTAGATGCACAAAGAAAACGGCAATAAAAAGTATTGGCAATTGGATAAAAGCAGCAATTCTAGTAAAAAATCCAATTGCCATCATAAAACCGCCAATAATGTGAATAACCACAATGTATGAATACCACCAATAAAAATTATGACCATTGGCAAGCTGAGTAAGCCTATCAATATCAGAAGCAACAATAATTCCTCTTACAAATAATGCAGTCCCTAAAAAAATGCGAGTTAATGAGTAAGCAATATTATTATGGCTGTTAAGCCAATAAATTGTTGAATGTAGTGAATTCATTTTATCACCTAATTTTTCCGCTGTTAATTTTATTAATTGTAATCTGCATCCAAATTAAGCACGTAAGCGAGAGAAAAAATATGAAAAGCCAGCTGCTCGTCCATAAGCCTGTTAATTCTAATAAGTAACCGAAAATTATTGGACCTACAAAACCTCCCAGTCCGCCTAAGACTCCTACCGTTCCGCCTACCACACCAACTGTGTTAGGGAAATACATAGGAATAAATTTATACACTGCACCCATCCCTAACCCCCAAGCTAATCCAATTAACAAAACAAAAAAAACAAAAATATTTACATTAGCCTGAAAATTTATTTTTGTTATGCCTTTAGCAATAAGTTGATTTTTTTTAACGGTATCACCTAATTGAACAGTAGGTTCTTGCCACATAATTTTTTCCGGTAAAACTAAAAAACCATCTTCATTCAAATTAGGTTTGACTTTGAGCGGCGTTAATTGATATTCCTTATCATTAACCTTTATTGAATTGGAAGTAATAGAAGTAACAATACCATTATTTTTTGAAATAATTCCTTTACCCGGTGAGTATAATTCCATTCTCGGAAAAATTAGTAATAAACCTAATATTGTAGAAGCAACAAAGACAGAAAAAAGTACTCGACGTGGTCCGTATTTATCAGAAAGCCAGCCGCCTAACATTCTGATTACACTTGCTGGAAAACTAAATAAACTTGCAACTATACCAGCTTTTACAAACGGCATATAATAAACATTAAGATAGTAGGGAACTAACCATTGAGAGAATGCAACAAAACATCCGAATACAAGGAAATAGTAGAGTCCAAAACGCCATACTCTGATATTGCGTAGCGGCTCAAGTAGTTCAATAAATTTTTTATTGTTTCTTTCAGGCTTTTTATTCTCGGTAAAAACGAAAAAAATAACTGCCATTAAAAATAATATTCCAGCATAAATAATTGGCAGCCATCGCCAACGTTCAATGTTTTGTCCATTGTCAGTTAAAAACTGTAAGATGCTGGGACCAATTAAAGTAGTTAAAGCTGCGCCTAAATTTCCAATACCAAATATTCCTAATGCAGTACCCTGCCATTTAGCCGGAAACCAAACTGATGTATAAGCTACTCCAACTGCAAAACTTGCACCAGTTAAACCGAAACCAAAACTGTATAAAAGAAACAATACATACGAATTTGTAAATGAAAGTAAGAACATCGGTATGGCAGAAATTAACATAAGAATACTATAAATGTAACGTCCACCGTAACGGTCGGTTAAAAGACCGAAAGGTAATCTGAATATAGAACCTGTTAGCACTGGCATTCCAAGCAGCCAGCCAATTTGTACAGGAGTCCAATCAAACACATGGTTATCAACAAGAAATGAAACTAATGTTCCGTTCAACATCCAGGCAGAAAAACAAATTGTAAATGCAAGTGTATTGAAGAATAATATTCTTCGAGCTTTTGCTGTTACCTTTTCTTCCATTTAATCTATTTAATTGTTAGTTGGTCTGTGGATTATCCAGCTTGATTTGGGATTTCTTACTTTCTTGCGATTCCAATTCCATATCACTTTTTGATATGGACGCCATAAATAACTTAAAGGAAATACTAAAAAGTGAACCAATCTTGTAAAAGGAATAATTGCAACAATTAAGAAAGCACCAATTATATGAAGCTGAACGATGATTGGGAGCATAACAATTGCATCAATTTTAGGGTTAAATGTAAAGATAGAATTTAAATATGGAGTTAACACAACAGCAAACCATGAAGAGCCCCAGCGAAAACCATAGGCAACCCATAATCCTAAAAAGACTTGTGCTATTAAAAGTATTTCAAGAATTATATCCATAACGCTTGTAACAACGCGGACCCTTGGTTCTTTAATTCTTCTGTAAAATAAATTTACTAATCCAATAAAAGTTAAAATGCCAAATACAAATGCTGTGATTTCGAGTATTGCTAATCGAACTGGTTGACTGTTCCAGAGAAGAACTGAACCTGGAAAGAGAAAAGCAATTAAGTGACCAAAGAAGAGAAATACTATTCCCCAATGAAATGGCAGTGAACCCCAATACAATTTTCTTGTTTCAAAAAACTGTGATGAAAGTGATGAGTATGTAAATTTTTTGGCTCTGTAACGATAAATCGTTCCTATTAAAAAAACAATCAGTGATAAATAAGGCAATGCAATAAAGAAAAAATTATTTAATATAGTCATTGTCCGCTCCTAATCTGGTATTTCCAATTCTTTGGCAAATTCTGTTTGGGATTTTTCAGAAAATAAAGAGTATTTATCATCATCCGGAAAATTAGTATTCATAGTTATCAGTAATGATTCTAACAGATATTTGTAAACGAGTCCATTTTTTTCTTCAATTGGAATTAAAGTTTTATGATGTTTTTTATAGATTTTATTTTTTCTTTCAATATTTATTTTATCGAATTCTGAAATTATCTTTTTAAGTGCAGGTTTAATAATCAAATAAATCAATTCATTTTTGAATTCCTCATCTTTTGTTTTAGTGATTAGTCTAAGCAAATTAGGAAGATGGTCGGCTAATTCTGTAGAACAATTATTATTTGCTTTTGTATGTTCCTTGTTAAGATTAACAAGGAGTTCACCTCTTTTGTAATCGTCACCAAAAAGAACGTATCCAACATCAAGTGTAGTAATTGCCTGAACATCAAAAGTGCGGGTATAAATTTCTTCCCATTCTTTTAACTGTGTAGTTTTTATGAATTCAAAAAACTCAGCCATTGTTTCAGATGCTTGAGGATAATTTTCATTTAAAAGATTATGTAATTGTTTCAAGTCATGCAGTACTTTAGTATCAGGATAACTCAATGCTGAGGCGAACAATTCACAAATGTTATTTGAAGATTTATTTTCCATTTTTATTCATCAAAAAATGTCTAAAAAAACATTTTACAAATAATAAATAGTAAATAATAAATAATAAATCATAAATCACAATCCTCTCACAGGTTGTTCCTTAAATCCAAAGCCAGTTGAGCCTTTTACGTCTGCAGAATTATCCAGCATTTCCAGAGCTTGTTCTCTATGAGCAGGTGGAATGTTAAAACGATCGTCAAAAGATGCCAGTGCAGTTAATTTGTAAATTTCATCGGCTGTTTCTTTAGTTAGATTAACATCAGCAAGAGCAGCATTTACTAAATCTTTATTCACATCTCCAACAGTAACACCTCTTCTGTAAATTCTTACAGCTAATTGTTTTTTAAGAACATCAACGATTTTTTCTTCATTGCTAGCTCCGAACAAATTTGCCATGTATTTAATTGGAAATCGTGATTGTTCAATTGAACCCCAAATTGAATCGGTGGAAGTATCGTACAAATAATTTTTATTCCAGAACTTTGCAATTGGGTCGAGTTTGCCGGCTTGTTCAGTGTTATCGACATCACTCAAAGAAGCCATAACGGGAAGCAGCGGCGGAACATAAAATAACATTGGCAAAGTTCTGAACTCGGCGTGTAATGGAAGTCCGAGTTTCCAGATTTTTACAAATTTATAAACCGGTGAAGTTTGTGCTGCAGCAATTGTTGAATCGGCAACACCATTTTCCTTTGCATTTTGAATTACAGTTTCATCGAATGGGTCTAAAATCAAATCAAGTTGACGGTCAATTAATTCATCTTCAGGTGCAGAAGCGGCTTCTTTAATTTTATCCGCATCGTAAAGCAGAACTCCTAAATAGCGAATACGACCGACACATGAGTGCATGCAAGCTGGTGCTAATCCGGCTTCTAATCTTGGATAACACAAAATACATTTTTCTGATTTACCTGTGTTCCAATTGTAATATGATTTTTTATAAGGGCAGGCGGTTACACACATTCGCCATGCTCGACATACCTGCTGATTAATTAGAACGATTCCATCTTCACCGCGTTTGTAAATTGCACCAGAAGGACACGAAGCAACACAAGCGGGATTTAAGCAATGATTACAAATTCTTGGAAGATAGAACATTGCCATTTTTTCAAGCTGGAACATAGCTTCTTGTTCAGCAGGAGAAAGGTCTTTTAAGTTCGGATCTCGTCTTGCATATTCAGGTGTACCGCTTAAGTCATCATCCCAATTCGGACCCATTTTAATATCAATTGGCTTGCCTGTAATAAGTGAAATCGGTCTTGCTGTTGGCTGGTCGTCACCTTGTGGTGATTCAATTAAATCAAGATATTTGTATGTCCATGGTTCATAGTAATCTTCTAAAGACGGCAAGTATGGATTATGAAAAATATTCAAAAGGCCTTTGAACTTGCCAGAACCTCTCAAAGAAATACTTTTATCTTCATTTCTTTTCCAGCCACCTTTGTAAATATTTTGATCTTCCCATTTGGTTGGATAACCAGTTCCGGGTTTTGTCTCTACGTTATTCCACCACATGTATTCTGCACCTTTTCTGTCAGTCCATATATTTTTGCAAGCAATTGAACATGTATGACAGCCAATACATTTATCGAGGTGAAACAACATTGCTATTTGCGAACGAACGTCCATAATTTATTATTTATTATTTATAATTTATTATTGATTGTTTTTTTGTATTGTTTTTCTCGATGCAATAAATATTGCCGTTAGTTCAGATGCTTCGTTTATTAAATTTTCTATACGCTCTTTTTTAATCAAATTTTCTTCAAGTATAAATTCTAACCAAAATAGTGATTCATCTGCTTCTTCAATTACTATACTTAATTTTGAAATAAAACTCGCTGTAGATTGAGAAATGCATGCGGCACGATAATTTGCAGCTACTGAAGTACTAGCTCTGATTAACTGCCCTTGCAAATGTTTGCAAAGAATCGTATTAGGTAAATTCAAAGCTAATTTTACACATCGGTGTGCAAAAGATTTTGTTCTCTTTTTAAGTTCTTCTTTATCCATAAATAATAAATAATAAGTAATAAATAATAAATTAGAACACCACTTTTGTCATCTTCTTCACAACTACATGCGTATCGCGATTTGGTGCCGTTGGACCCCAGTAATTAAAATGATAAGAAAATTGTCCATAACCTCCCGCAAGCAAATTTGGCTTAAGGTGAATTCTTGTTATGCTGTTATTCATACCTCCTCTTTTATTGCCGCGCACCTGAGATTTTGGAATTGAAATCGTTCTCTCTACAGTGTGATAAACAATACAAACACCTTTAGGAATTCGCGAACTTACAACTGCGCGAGTACAGTAAACTCCATTATCGTTATAAACTTCAACCCAGTCATTATCATTTATTGAAAGTTCTTTTGCATCTTCCTCATTGAGCCAGCAAGGCTCCATTCCTCTCGATAGAGTTAACATTCGCAAGTTATCCATATAAGTCGAATGAATATGCCATTTACCGTGAGGAGTAAGACAATTAAGAACTTTGGCATTTCCTTCTTTTAAGGTTTCTCTTAAATCTCCATAAACTTCAAATTTTGGTGATGGTTTAAACGTAGGCAAATTTTCTCCAAATGCAATATACATTTCGTGGTCAAGATAAATATGTTGTCTGCCTGTTAAAGTTCTCCATGGGACTAATCTTTCAACGTTGTAAGTAAATGCAGAATATGCTCTGCCATTATTCATTATACCCGACCAAACTGGGGAAGTGTTATATCTTCTTGGCTGTGCTTGCAAGTCTTTGTAATTAAGTCTTACTTCACGGTTCCCTTCACTTAAATCAGTTAAAGCCAGCCCAGTCTTTGATTCCATAAATTTATAAGCTCGATATGTTAACTCGCCATTTGTTAAAGAGGAAAGATATAACACTGCATTTGCTGCCCAGGTATCTTCTTTAATTGATGGATAAATTTTCCCATTAATTATTTCTTTTGGGAAATGATTTGAGCTTATCATATCTTCATAAAAATCATCGCACTTATAATGATTGCCGTGCGCGCCCAATCCTTTTGTCTTGATATTAGGTCCAAGCGTTATAAATTTATCAAAAATTTTTGTGTAATCTCTTTCGATAATTGAAATTTTATGAGTTGTTTTTCCTGGAACAGGTTCGCATTCTCCTAAATACCAATCCTTCATTTCTGGTTGAGTAATTTCATCTGGTGAATCGTGAGATAAAGGAGCTATAACCACATCCTTTTGAATTTCATTAAAATGTTTCTTAGCTAATTGGCTAGTAGTGTAAGCTATATTTCTAAAAATTTCCCAATCGGATTTTGATTCCCACACTGGTGCAATTGCAGCAGATAATGGATGAATGAAAGAATGCAAGTCGGTGCTGTTCAAATCATTTTTTTCATACCAGGATGCAGCAGGCAAAACAATGTCTGAATACAAAGCAGAAGAATCCATTCTGAAGTTCAAATCAACAACTAAATCCATTTTACCTACGGGTGCAATATCGTGCCATTTAATTTCTTCTGTTTTATCTTCACTATCCTGAGCAATTAAATTCGTATGTGTGCCCAAATAATGTTTTAGTGCATATTCGTGACCTTTCATACTTCCAGCAATTGCGTTGCCGCGCCAAATGAACCAAACTCTTGGAAAGTTTATATCATTATCTGGGTCTGCAATTGAATATTCTATTTTCCCCGACTTTAAATTTTCTATAACAGATTTTTTTATTTCATCGTTATTATCATTTGTTGCTTCTTTACAGAGTAAGAGCGAATTTTTATTGAATTGCGGGTAAAAAGGCATCCAGCCCATTCTAACAGATTTAAAGATTAAATCTGCCATGTGCTTTTTTGTTAATTTATTTTCTGGTACAGTATTATATTTTGATGACTTGCCGTCATATCTGTATTGGCAAGTATTTATGTAATGCCAGATTGGAGTTTGTTGAAGTCGAACTGCATCAACCCAATCCCTTGCAAAAGCTATTGTTGACCAGGAATCAACAGGTGCCAATTTTTCCTGTCCAACATAATGATTAAGTCCGCCTCCGTTTTTACCTACGCAGCCGCAAAGCAGCAGTGCCATAATTCCTGCTCTGTACATTAAATTGTTGTGATACCAGTGATTTACACCGGCTCCAATAATTATCATGCACTTGCCCTCAGTATACATTGCAGTTTTAGCCCATTCGCGTGCAAAGTTAATTACTGTTTTTGAGTCAACGCCGGTAAATATCTCTTGCCAGGCTGGAGTGTAAGATGAGTCCTTATCGAAATAATCTTTAGGATAATCTCCGCCTAAATTTCTGTCAATTCCATATTGAGCCATTACAAGGTCATAGACTGTAGCAGCTGCAACTTTTTTACCGTCAACAGTTTCAATTATTTTTACCGGCACACCGCGTAATTTTTTGGTGTTTAGACCAAACTCAATAAACTCTACCTGTAAGATCTCATCATAATTTTCAATTAGAGTTAATAAAGGGTCGTAAGCAGAGTTATCGATTGAATGTTCGTATTTAAGATTCCAGTGACCTTGTAAATTATCCCATCTGTGTCCTGCACTTCCTTTAGGAACAACAAATTTTCCTGTTTGAGAATCGATATTTAAAAATTTCCAATCACCATTAGAAATATCATTAAATTCTTTTAAGCGATTAGCTCTGATGAGTCTTTTAGGTTTATAAACACCGTTGTCATTGACAATTTCAACAAGGAAAGGTGAATCGGTATATCTTTTAACATAATTAATAAAGTACGGAATTTTTTCCTGATGATGAAATTCTTTTAAAATTACGTGAGTTACTGCCATCCAGAAAGCGCCATCACTGCCTGCGTGAAGCGGGACCCATTGGTCAGCATATTTTGCAACTTGACTGAAGTCTGGCGAGAAAACGATTGTCTTTGTACCATTGTGCCGCGATTCTGCGAAGAAATGCACATCTGGTGTGCGTGTCATGTTTAGATTGGCACCCATTACAGCAACCATTTTTGAATTGTACCAATCTGCACTTTCACAAACATCGGTTTGTTCGCCCCATACTTCTGGCGAAGCATTCGGCAAATCGCAGTACCAATCGTAAAAGCTTAGATTAACACCGCCGAATAATTGGAGAAACCTGCTGCCGGCAGCATAACTTAACATTGACATAGCAGGAATTGGAGAAAAACCAATTACTCTATCGGGGCCATATTTTTTTGCTGTATAAATATTTGCTGCTGCAATAATTTCAAGAACTTCATCCCAGCTTGCCCTTCTGAAACCACCTTTTCCGCGAGCCTGTTGGTAATTTTTTCTTTTCTCAACATTATTCTGAATATTTTCCCAGGCTAAAAGCGCATCCCCAGTTTTTTGTTTCTCTTCTCTAAATGTATCTAATAAAGCACCTCTTATCAAAGGATATTTAATTCTTAATGGACTATAAAGATACCATGAAAACGAAATCCCTCTTTGACAACCACGAGGTTCATACGGAGGCAATCCATTTTCCAATAACGGATAATCAGTTTGCTGCGTTTCCCAAACTACAATTCCATCTTTAACATGAATTTGCCATGAACAACCTCCTGTACAATTTACACCATGAGTGCTTCGTACAATTTTATCGTGTTGAAATCTGTTTCTGTAAAATTCTTCCCATTTTCTTGTACTTGGTGAAATAATATCTTTTATCCAGCTCATGTATTTATCAACCTCATTCTAATTTAATTGAGATTAACACTGTATTTTTTTACTCTTTGCCATGCAAAAAGAAAAATGACTAGTACAATATTTAATATTAACACTACTCCAATTAGTAAATCTAATTGCGATTGTAGTGGACTTAATTGTGCTGTGCCCTGCAAATCTGCATTATACAGAAAAGCCAGCAAGTCTTTAATTTCCTGATCTGTTAATGATTTTTGCCCAAAGCCATCAATCATTGCCGGGAAGGGCGGATTTCTTATAATACCGTCAATTCCAGCGGCGCTCAAGCGAGTAAATGCATTTGTAAGATCTTTGGCTAATAATCCACCGTTAAACATTCCCACATTATTCACATTGTGGCATGAGATACATGCCGGTCCGCCATTTGCAAATCTTACTTCCCCCATGAAAAGTTTTTTCCCTCTCTCAATATCAGCTTGTGTTATTAAAGAAGCATTAAAAATTTGCAAGGGAACTTTAGCATTAGGATTATTTGCATCGGGACTGTTAGCAGCTATGTATGAAATGATTGATTTAATTTGAGCTGGAGTTAAATCCTGATCTGGCATAACGACTTTATTGTTCGCTTCAAATACTGCTACCGCCGTTGAATCGCCGGATTTAATAACACTTTGCGACGATTGAACAAATTTTATAATCCATTCCTCGCTTCTTCTTTTGTTAACGTTTGCTAAATCTGGACCGATTAATTTTCCGCTCCCTATTGTGTGGCATGCAGTACACCTCTTCGAAAAAATTTTTTCACCTTCAGATTGTGCTTGTAATGAAGTGTATAATAAAAGTATTATGAACAGAAAAATTTCTTTATACATGATTTTTTTATTCCAAAATTGCTTTTATGTCCAATTTATATGTAAAAATCTATAAACAGAATTTTTATTCTGATATAAGTTAATTATTATAATATAATATATCAACAGTATTATGAGTATTTTCGTCTAAGTTTTATTTTGAAGAAAAATTTTTTCATCTAAAAGTGCACTATAAATATTCAGTTGGGAAAATTCTGACTTAAGTCAAAGTTATTTATGGGTGAAGAGAATAAATTACAATTACAATAAAAATTGAGGATGGCCATGTTTACTACAGTGCGGTATTTCATAAAGACAAGTGTTATTTTTCTTATACTTGGAATTCTTACCGGGTTGTACATGTCCCTAGCAAAGTATGTACTAAACACAATTTATACGCAAGAATTAGTTTCAGCACATACGCATATAATTCTTGTCGGTTCAGTAATGATGATGATAATGGGGGTGGCTTTATGGTTTTTCCCGAGAGCTGAAAAAGATGACAAAAAGTATAACCCAAATCTTATTTTAATAACTTATTGGATGATGACAATTTCGACTTTAGTAAGATTTATATTTCAAGTTATAGCTGGGTTTGTATATATCACATGGCTTAATTATGTCATTTCTTTGGCTTCATTGTTTCAGGTTATTGCAATGATTCTTTTTTTCTATTCAATGTGGGGTAGGATTAGACCGGTTGGTAGTCAATATAGAGAAGCAAAAGGAGAAAAATTTTAGCTGGAATAATTTTTAAAGAAAATATAGACCTATTTGCTTTTATCATTATATTAAACCAAAAGGAGAAATTTTGGTTAAAAAATTCTTTTTCAATTAATAAAAGTATTATTGCGTAAAAACGTTGAATTCATTAAAATAATTTGTCATTAGGTAAATCATTTTCTGATGAATTTTATAGCTGTATTTGTGAGTTTAATAAAGAGTCTGCCGGTACCGGACTTAAACCAACGTTCTCTTTTACGAGCATCAGAGAGAGGAGAACTTCTCGTGATAAATTAATTTCCAATTAGTACCTCTTTTAGTCCAAAAAGGGATATGGTCATTATGTTGTTGAAGACGATTCTGGAGATTGGTAGTAGAACCAACATAGATGTGTCCTTGTTGACTTCGAATAATATAGACAAAAGGCATAAGAAAAAAATAAAGATAATAGAACTTAGTAGCGGGGGTAGGACTTGAACCTACAACCTTCGGGTTATGAGCCCGACGAGCTACCAATTGCTCCACCCCGCGATGTAGTTTACAATTTTGTTTTAAGAACACATTAAAAAGTCGTTGACAAATATATTAAACCATTTATAATCTTACAAATTTCATTTTTAGATTAACTAAGGAACTTGATAGTTAACTTTCTATTCACAATATTCGTATAAAACTAAATTCATTTGAAATGCTGAAATCACTTCTAATTAAGGATTACGCTCTAATAGAAAACATTGAAGTTGAGTTTGGTAGTGGACTGAACATAATCACAGGTGAAACTGGAGCGGGTAAATCAATATTAATTGATGCAATGGGTCTGTTGTTGGGTGAGCGAGCTTCAAATGATGTGGTTAGGAAAGGTGCCTCTAAATCAATTGTTGAGGGTATCTTTGAAATACAAAAGAATAAAAAAGTTATCAAACTTCTTGAAGAAAATGGGATTGAGAGTAATGCTGAATTAATTGTAAGAAGGGAAATATCGTTAAAGGGCTCTAACAGGTGTTTTATTAACGATACTCCTGTTACACTTAATTTGATTAAAGATATAGGTAATTTACTAGTTGATCTTCACGGTCAACATGAACATCAATCACTATTAAGAGTTGAAACTCATATTGAAATGCTTGATGAGTTTGTTAATCTCGATAATTTACTTGATGAATTTGAAAAACTTAAGAATCAATTAGAAATATTGCTTAAAGAATATCGTGAACTCCTTCAAAAAGAAAGGCTTCTGAAAGAAAAAAAAGAACTTTACGAGTTTCAGATTAAGGAAATTGATGAGGTTTCTCCACAATTAGATGAAGAAGACAGTTTAGAAAGCGAATTAAAAATATTAGAGAATTCAGAAAAATTAATTGAGCTAACAGCTGATGTTTACAATACTCTTTATGAAGAGGATGGTTCGATCTATGATAAAATTGTAGAGGTAAAAAATAAGCTAAATCAGTTGGGTAATATTGATAAAGTTTTTTTAGAAAGATTAGGTGAGTGTGAATCTGCATTAGCATTATTAAATGATGTTTCTCATTTTGTCCGGTCTTATAAGGAGAAAATAAATCTTGACCCTGCAAGACTAGAAGAAATACGCAGACGGTTAAGTGAATTTAATTTACTCAAAAAAAAATATGGTGGTACTATTAGGAATGTTATAGACCACAGAAAAAAGATAGGTGAAGAGTACCAATTAGCTGAAAATTTTTCTGTAAAAATTAATGAGCTAGAAAAGGAAATTACAAGCCTTAGGAAACTATGTGGAGTAGCAGCTAATAAATTGTCTGTAGAAAGAAAGAAGGCGGCTGACAAAATAAAAAAGGCAGTAGAAATAGAATTGCAAAGTTTGGGAATAAATGAACCAAATTTTGAGGTAAAAATTTCGCAATTTGTAGCTGATGAAAACTCAAATTATGTTATTATTGGGGACAAAAATTATAAATATAATGAAAGAGGAATCGACGAAGTAGAATTTTTTATTTCCACAAACTTAGGCGAAGATCCTAAACCATTAGTAAAAGTGGCTTCAGGGGGAGAAGTATCAAGAATAATGCTTTCTTTAAAATCTGTACTTGCTAAATCCGAACGTTTGCCAATTTTAATTTTTGATGAAATTGATACTGGGGTAAGTGGAAGAATAGCTCAAAAAGTTGGCGCTGCTTTGAAGTCATTATCTGCCTATCATCAAGTTATTGCTATAACACACCTGCCACAGATAGCTGGTCTTTCTGATTTTCACTTTGCTGTTGAAAAAATAAAATTGAAAGATAGAATGGTCAGTACTATACGTAAAATTACCGACGATGAAAAAATTAGGGAAGTAGCTAAATTATTAGCTGGCGAAACAGTGACTGAGTCTGCTATTAAAAGTGCAAAAGAACTGATTAATTCTCGCTAAAAGTGTTTTGTATCATAAATTTATTTTTAGATTTTTATAAAATTTAGACGAAATTATTTTATACTTGGAGGAAAAAATGAAACTTAAGCTAATTGTTCTTTCTGCAATTTTATTTTCATCTCTTACTAATTCACAAACCTTAGACGAAACATTGTCAAATTTATCGCAGACTGCAGGTACAGCTTATGTTAAGCCTGTCATCTCTGCTTTTGGTTCTAATTTAAATTCTGGTTGGGTATCGCAACTTCCTGAACCAATATTGCTTGGTTTTCATATCGATTTGAAGATAATCGGCATGGGTTCTTTTTTTAGTAAAGATGATAAAAATTTTTCAGTTTCTGGAACGTTTCGTTTCACTTCAGACCAAATAGACCTTATTCTCCAGAATTCGGGATATTCACCACAAAGCATAGGTCAGTCAAATTATAATCAACTTAAAAGTGACTTTGCAAAACAAAAATTTGATGTTCAATTCTCCGGTCCTACTATAATTGGAAGTAAAAACGACTTCCTGAAAATAAAATTTCCCGGAAAAGATTTTCAATCAGGCAATACTACTTACAAACTTAATTCATATGAAGTGGCAGTAGAAGATGTAAAAGGATTTTTAGATGAAATACCAGCTTTTCCTACAGCAGCAGCTCAGCTTACTTTAGGTACAATTGCTGGGACAAATATTTCATTTAGATATTTCCCTAATATTGATATTAAAGATATGGGAAAGTTTAGCTTCTGGGGTGCCGGTGCGTTACATAATCCCGGTGTTTGGTTTAACAATCCTTTGCCGCTTGATGTAGCTATTGGTTATTTTTATCAACAATTAAAAGTAGGTGATATTTTTGAAAGCCATGCTTCAGAGTTTGGATTGTTTATCGGTAAAACAATCGGTGGTCTATTTGCCATTAAACCATACGCTGGAGCTACATTTGAATCTTCTAAAACTACAGTAAAATATGAGTATCAAGAAATTCAATATATTAATGATACACCAATAAACGTTAATGTTCCAATTAAATTTGAGCTGGATGGAAACAACAATATTGGACTTTTAGTTGGTGTGCTTTTCAAATTGGCCGCGATAAATATTAATGTAGATTATAAAGCGGCTAATACCAATACTGTGAGTGCAGGAGTTTCATTGGGCTGGTAAAAGCTCGATTTTCTTGAAGCTGTATAAATATTGCTTGGGCTTGCCGACTATTAATTAACTTTTACTAAAGGTAAGCAATTTTAAATCCAAGTTTAAAATTAAAGTCTTATTTGTTATTGTAATACAATTAAAGGGTTCATGGTAGCTGTGGATTTTTTCAGATTGCTCTTCATTTTTTTTCTATGAATTTCCTTTTCGTGCAGAATAAATTTATTTTCTCTTTCGTTATTTTAAAAACAAGAGATTATTTAATTCCATTTTACAAATTTGAGCAAGCTAATAATTTCTAATGAAAGAACTTGCTATCTATATTCATATTCCTTTTTGTGACCATAAATGTATTTATTGTGACTTCTATTCTATTGTTTCCTATCAAAATGTTTTGAGTTATTTATATCATCTTAAAAAAGAAATTGAATTTTACTCTAAGTCATTTTGTGATGAATATAAAGTTATATCTATTTATTTCGGCGGAGGAACACCCTCATTTATGGAGCCAAGTTATATTGAACAGCTTATTTCTTTTTTAAAACAAGAATTTAATATTAACTCAGAAATGGAAGTTACACTGGAAACAAATCCTGGGACTGTAAATACTAATAAACTTAGTGAATTTAGAAAGATAGGTATTAACAGATTAAGCATTGGTGTGCAATCTTTCAACGACGATGAATTAAAATTTTTAACAAGAATTCATGATAGCAGCACTGCTGTGCAAACAGTTATAGAGGCAAATAACTGTGGCTTTGAAAATATCAGCATAGATTTGATTTTTAATTTGCCTAATCAAACATTATTAAAATGGGGGAAAAACTTACAGCGAGCTGTTCAACTTCCAATTAAACATATTTCTGCATATAGTCTAATTTTAGAAAAAGGAACTATATTAAACAAAATGGTCTTAGATGGAAAAGTAAATTTGCAAGATGCTGACTACGACGCAGAATTGTACGAGTTTACAATAGATTTTTTGCAAGAAAATGGATTTAACCAGTATGAAGTTTCCAATTTTTCAAAACCTTCTTTCGAATGTATCCATAACAATGCTTATTGGCATTACAAAAATTATTTAGGTCTAGGGACCTCAGCACATTCTTTTATTGAAGGGAAACGATGGTGGAATTATTCTAGTTTGACTTTTTACAGTAAAGCAGTAAATGAAAAAGGCCATGCAAAAATTGGAGAGGAAATTTTAACTCAAAAAGAAAAAACTGAGGAATTTGTTATGTTATCGCTTAGAAGTAGTGGTTTGGATATTGAGCTATTAAAAGAATACTATGACTCATCATGGTATGTGCGAAATCAAAGTTATATTCAAATGCTAATGCAAGATGGATATTTATTACAAAAAGGGAACTCCTTTAAGTTGACTAAAAAAGGATATGCTGTTTGTGACGAAATTATTTCTAAATTTCATTAACTAAAGGAAATATATATGCTTAGAATAAAACTACATTGGCAAATTTTAATAGGCTTATTAGTTGGCATCTTTTGTGGATTATTTTTAACTAATGATGTTAAGTATATAACATGGCTGGGTGATTTATTTCTTAGAGCATTAAAAATGGTGATAGTGCCACTTGTTTTTAGTTCAATTGTTTCAGGTGTAACTAACATTGGCAGCGGAGAAAATTTAGGACGGTTGGGATTAAAAACAATTTTGTATTATGTATCAACAAGCTTGTTTGCAATACTAACAGGATTATTTTTAGTTAATTTACTTCAACCAGGGGTGGGTGCTGATCTTGGTTTTACTAAGCAAGTAGAAGGTTTAGCTATCGCTAAAGAGTCTTTTGGCAAAACTTTGTTAGAAATTGTACCAACAAATGTATTCCAATCTTTTACTGAATCTCAAATGCTGCAAATAATTTTCTTTGCAATAATTTTTGGTTTCTTTATTACGAAGGTAGATTTAAAATATCAATCAAATTTAACTGATTTTTTTAATTCTACTTTTGAAGTAATGATGAAAATTACGCTTTTTGTGATAAAATTCACTCCTTTAGGTGTATTAGGCATAGTTGCTGGGGTTGTAGCTGAACAAGCTGGTGATAAAGCAGCGCTATTGGATATTGTAGGCAGGCTCGGATTATACATGATTTCAGTTTTGCTTGGCTTGTTTATACATGCTTTCATTACTTTACCCTTAATATTAAGGATAGTTGGCAAAGTTAATCCCTTAAAGCATTTTCAGGCAATGGCAACACCATTAATTACTGCTTTTACAACTTCATCTTCAAATGCAACATTACCATTAACAATGGAAGCCGTCGAGGACAACTCTGGTGTATCAAATAAAATTACCTCCTTTATGCTTCCGCTCGGTGCAACGGTGAATATGGATGGAACAGCTTTGTATGAATGTGTTGCTGCAATATTTATTGCACAAGCCTACGGAATTCATCTTGGGTTTGTTCAGCAAGTAATAGTTGTTGTTACAGCCTTACTTGCTTCAATTGGTGCAGCCGGTATTCCAATGGCTGGCTTGGTAATGATTACTGTGGTGCTGTCTGCTGTAGGCTTGCCGCTTGAAGGAGTTGGTCTTATATTAGCTGTTGATAGAATATTAGATATGTGCAGAACTACAGTTAATGTTTGGAGCGATAGCTGCGGCGCCGTAGTTGTGGCTAAATCCGAAGGCGAAAAATTAAAAGTCTAATTGTTAGTTAAAAAAATTATTTTTACCTCAAAAAACATAAAGGGTTACAACCATGAAAGAGAAAAATAATTTATTATTGCCACTTTCTATTTTATCAGCGGCTATTTTAATTTCGGTGATTATTTTTTCTTTAGTATGGAAATCAGCTAAAAGTGCACAGCAAACTATTACTGTTACCGGTTCGGCAAAACAAGAAGTAACTTCTGATTTAGCGATACAACGAGGAACTATACAAGGTACTAATAAAGACAGAAAATTAGCTTATCAACAGCTTCAACAAGCAGTTCCTGTTTTGCTTAAATTCTTAGAAGCAAAAGGTTTTAAGAATGATCAAATTGAACTACTAACTATTAATGGCTATCCAGTATACGAAACGGCGCCAAACGGCACAATGACACAAAATATATCTCATTATGTTTATTCTCAAAGATTTCAAATTACATCCAAAGATGTTGACAAAATTAAAGATCTTTCGTTAACACTTAGTTCTTTGGTAGAAAAAGGGATTGATGTTAATGTCGAAATGCCTGAGTATTTATATTCCAAGATTGACGAATTAAAAGTTGCTATTCAAGCTGCAGCAGCTAAAAATGCAAAAGAGCGGGCAGAAAAAATTGCAGAGGCTACTGGAAGGTCACTAGGTCCACTAAGAAGCGCAAGAATGGGAGTTATTCAAATTACACCCAAAAATTCAAATTTAGTCTCAGACTACGGAATAAATGATAACACCTCAATTGTTAAAGATATTACAGCTGTTGTTTCTGCAGCCTTTGAAATAAATTAAATCCAGATTTTTTACAAGAAAATTACTCTTAGAGCTGCTAAACAATAGCTAATTCTAATTAACTTGAAAAACTTATCCATTTTTGAAATTTAATTACCAAAATATTTTAAGTAATATTGAATTCTGTTATTTGCTTATTCTTATTATTTATTATAAATTTTGCATATCAATTCGCCCCTTGTGGGCGATTTTTGTTTGTGTAAAATGGAAAAACAAGATTTATTACAAAAATTTGAAGCCGTAGTTAATTCGCTAAATTATCTTTTTATTGATTTAAGAGTGCGGGGCGACTCTAAATTAAAAATAATAGAGTTATTTGTCGATAACGAAAAAGGAATTACTTCTGAAGATTGTACTATTATTTCAAAAGAGATTAAAGCTACAATAGAAAAATATGGTTTAATAGAGTCGGATTATAGATTGGATGTATCATCACCCGGGGTTGATCGTCCTCTTAAATACCTTGAACAGTACAAAAAACATCTAAACAGAAAATTTGAACTGGAGTACATGGAAAACGAACAATTGCACGACTTTGTTGGCAGACTAATAAATATAACCGGTAATCAGCTATCTTTTAGTAATAAACAAGGAGAAATAAAAATAAATTTTGACAATATTAAGAAAGCAAGAGTCTTAATAAGTTTTTGATAATGGAGGAAAATAATAAATGAACGCAGAAATAGTAGAATCGTTTGCACAAATGGTTCGCGAGAAAAGTCTTGATAAAGATGTTCTCGCTGGTATAATAGAAGAAATTTTTGGTGTGCTTGTAAAGAAAAAGTACGGGCCAAACGCTAAATACGATGTTGTGGTTAATATGGATAAAGGCGATATAGAAATTTTCTTCGAAAGGACAGTAGTAGAACATGTTACTGACCCTAACTTAGAAATAAGCATTGATGAACTGAACGCAAAGGGAAATCCTGATGAACTAGAAGTCGGCGATGAATATGTAGAGAAAATTGAATTAAACCAGTTTGGCAGACGATTGATTAATTTAGCACGACAAAGTCTAAATCAAAAAATCAGAGAAATAGAAAAAGACATTGTTTACAGCGAATACCGCGAAATGTTAGGTGAAATAGTAGTAGGAGACATTTACCAAGTTAGGAAAAACGACGTGCTCGTTAATCATAATAAAAATGAATTAGTACTGCCAAGAAGTGAACAAATACCTAAAGAAAAATATCGTAAAGGAGATACAATTAGAGCAGTTATTAAAGAAGTTAAAAAAACTCCTAACGGACCTCTTATCATTATTTCGCGTGCCGATAATTTATTCTTACAAAGGCTTTTTGAAATAGAAATCCCTGAAATATACGATGGAATTATAGAAATTAAAAGAATAGCTCGCGAGCCTGGCGAACGTGCTAAAGTAGCAGTTGAATCTCAAGATGCACGAATAGATGCTGTTGGTGCTTGTGTCGGCATGAAAGGTGTTAGAATTCATGCTATAGTGAGAGAACTAAATAATGAAAATATAGATGTTATAAATTACTCTGATGACCCTGTTCTTTTTATTCAAAGAGCACTTTCACCTGCTAAATTAAAACAAATTGAGATTGATGAGGCAAATAAAAAATGTGTGGTTACAGCAGAAAGTGACCAAATCTCTAGTATAGTCGGTAGAAATGGTGTTAATATTCGTTTAGCTATTAAGCTGACTGGTTACGATATTGAAATAATTCGTGAAGAAAAACCATTTGAAGAATATGAAGATGATATTGAGTTAGTTGAACTTAAGGAGGAGTTGGGTAGCGATATAGTTGAATTGCTCATTAATAATAGATACGATACAGCTGTGGAAGTTTTATCTGCTGGTGTTGATAAACTAAAAGAAATTAAAGGAATAGATGAACAAAAAGCTCAAGAAATTATAGAAATAATTAAAAATCAATTTGAAGAAGAGGAATAGCTGCTTTTTCACTTTTGAGGTGATAAGAGTAGTTGTAGTATAGTACAACAAAATGGATTATTATGAGTGAAACTACAAAAGAGAAAAAATTACGTCTTTACAAATTTGCAGCTGAAGTAAATCTGTCCACAGAATCTTTAGTTGAATTTCTGCGGAAAAAAGGCTACGATGTTAAATCCCACATGTCTTTATTGACGGATGAAATGGTGGCTGCTATCCATGCTCATTTTAAAAAAGATATTGAAAAAGCTGAAAAGCATTACAAGAAAATTTCCGAGTTTCAGAAAAAAAGAGGTGAACTTTCAGAAATTGAAGCTTCTGTTAGTCAAAAAACCTCCGAAAAAATTGAGAGCGCAGAGAAGATAGATAAAACTGAACAGCCTCAAGAAAAAGTTTTAGAGGTAATAGAGAAGGAAAAAGAGGAAAAAGAACCTGAAGAACAAAAACCAGTCGAAGTATCTTCTGAAACTACAGTTGAAGAAGCTCGCTCTTTTAAAACCGATTCTGAACTTAAATTGGCTGAAAAGAAAAAGGGACTTACAATTGTTGGCAAAATTGAACTAGAAAAAAGGGAAAAAGAAAAAACTTTAGAAAAGCCAGAGGAAAAAGTAGAAAAGCAAATTGAAGAAATTAAACCAGAGCAGCTTGTAAAACAACAAGATACGCAGCCTTTAACTGCCGAGGCTGAACAAGATGAAGGAGAGAGAAAAAAGAAGAAAAAGAAGAAAATTTTAAAAGCTAAGAAAAAATCAAAATCAATTGAAGAAAAAGATGAAGCTAATATTTCCAAGAAAAAAAGAAAAATAAAACGTCTTGAAATAGATAAAAAAGAAGTCGATGAAGCCATAAAAAGAACTTTGCTTAGTATGGATGAGTCCGTAATAGGTGAAAGAGCATTAATTAGAAAGAAAAAAAGGAAAGAAAAGCAAATAATTCAGGAAAAGATTTTAGAAGAAAAAAATAAAGAGAAAACCACACTAAAGGTTACGGAATATATAGCAGTTAACGAACTTGCAAATTTAATGGGCGTGCCTGTAGCAGATGTTATACAGAAATGCATTGGACTTGGCTTAATGGTTTCAATTAACCAGAGGTTAGATGTTGAAACGATTACTTTAGTAGCTGATGAATTTGGTTTTAATATTGAACTTCAAGAAGAGTATAAATCTGAACTTGAAAATGAAGCAGAAGAAGATGAAAAAATGCTTCAGCCTCGTCCACCAGTTGTAACTATTATGGGACATGTCGATCATGGGAAAACGTCCTTGCTTGATTATATAAGAAGATCTAATGTGGTTGCAGGCGAAGCTGGTGGTATTACACAACACATAGGTGCATATAAGGTTGTTTTAGATGACGGCAAAGAAATTACATTTTTAGATACACCTGGACACGAAGCATTTACGGCAATGAGGGCCAGAGGTGCAAAAGTAACAGATATTGTTGTTTTAGTAGTAGCTGCAGACGATGCAGTAATGCCTCAAACTATTGAAGCAATTAATCATGCTCAGGCTGCTAATGTACCAATAATTGTAGCAATCAATAAAATTGATAAACCGGGCGCTAATCCGGAAAAAATTAGACAACAATTATCTGAAAGAAACATTTTAGTTGAAGACTGGGGTGGAAAATATCAGTGCGTTGAAATTTCTGCAAAGAAAGGATTAAATATTGACCAATTGTTAGAAAAAATTATTCTTGAAGCAGAAATGCTGGAACTGAAAGCTAATCCTAATAGATCTGCTAGAGGAACAGTTATTGAGTCTCAGTTGGATAAAGGACGAGGAGTAACTGCTACAGTCCTTGTTCAAAAGGGTACTTTAAGGATTGGTGATCCTTTTATTGCAGGCGTTTCGTTTGGAAGAGTAAGGGCTATGTTAGATGAAAGAAACAATAAAGTAACAGAAGCTAAACCATCAACACCTGTTCTTGTATTAGGCTTTGAAGGAATACCACAAGCAGGTGATAGCTTTATTGTTGTGAACTCAGAAAGAGAATCCCGTGAAATTGCTCTTAAACGTCAACAGTTAAAACGAGAGCAAAATCACCGTCAAGTACGTTTGATTACTTTAGATGAAATTGCAAGTCAAATCAGCAAAGGTGGTGTAAAAGAATTGCCAATTATTGTTAAAGGTGATGTCGATGGTTCTATAGAAGCTCTGTCGGATTCTTTGATGAAATTATCTAATCAAGAAGTAATAGTGAGAGTTATTCATAAAGGCGTTGGCGCAATTAGCGAGGGTGATGTGCTGCTTGCCGCTGCTTCTAATGCTGTAATTATAGGATTTCATGTTCGACCTAATACTAATGCTAGAAAATTGGCTGAAGCCGAAAATGTAGAAATTCGGCTTTATAACGTGATTTACGATGCTATTAATGAAGTTCGCTCCGCTCTTGAAGGTATGCTTTCTCCAGTTGTATCTGAGGAATTAACGGGTACATTAGAAGTTAGACAAATATTTAAAGTGCCAAAAGCTGGTACTGTTGCAGGTTGTTATGTACAAGATGGGAAAATATCCAGGACCAATAAAATTAGATTGTTTAGAGACGGAATTGTAATTTATGAAGGTGAACTTTCCTCTCTGAAACGATTTAAAGATGATGTTAAAGAAGTTGATCAAGGATATGAGTGCGGACTTACAATTTCTAATTTTAATGATATCAAAGTCGGCGATATTATTGAATCTTATAAAATTGTAGAAACAAAAAAGAAATTATAGCTATGACCCCAAGAAGAGTAAGTAGAGTTGCTAGCTTAATTAAAGAAGAGCTTAGTTTAATTTTTCTTCATAAAATACAAGACCCGCAATTAGGTGTTATTACTATTACAAATGTTAAAGTTAGTGCCGATTTGCGTTATGCTAAGGTCTATATATCAGTCTATGATAAAAAAAATAGAAATGCACTACTAGATAAAGTAGACGAATTAAAAAGCATGATTAGAACCGAACTTGCCCACAGAATTACAATTAGATTTGTGCCAGAGCTGAACTTTTTTATAGATGATACAAATGACTACGTTGAAAGAATAGAAGATATTTTTAAAGAAATTCATAAAAATGATAACTAATAAAAGCAAATTGGAAATAATGCCAAATTTTCAAGAAGGTGAAACTATACTAATTGATAAAGAATTAGGCAGCACTTCTTTTGATGTGGTCTATAAAATCCGAAAAATTACTAAAGTCAAAAAAGTTGGGCATGCTGGTACGTTAGACCCTCTTGCAACAGGTTTGCTGATTATTTGTACAGGGAAAATGACTAAACAAATTTCTCAGTATTCTAACTTGGACAAAACTTACACAGGAATTATTACACTTGGAAAAACCACGCCCTCATTTGACTTGGAAACTGAGTTTGATTCAGAAAAACCATTAGATGATATTAAGGTTGATAACATATATCAAGCACGTAAAGAATTTTTAGGTGCTGTTAAACAGCAACCGCCTATTTATTCTGCAATTAAACATAAAGGGAAAACACTTTATAGCCTTGCAAGAAAAGGAATTGATGTCGAAAGGCAACCAAGAGAAGTTTTTATTTCAGAGTTCGAAATTCTTAATATAGATTTGCCCGACATTTATTTTAAAATCACGTGTTCTAAAGGAACTTATATAAGAGCATTGGCAAATGATTTTGGAAAAGTACTTGGCTGCGGAGCTTATCTAAAGAAACTTAGAAGAATTAAAATTGGTGATTTTCTTGTGAGTGATGCTTTAAGTGTAGATGGATTCAAAAAAATGATTAATCAATTTTTAGAACTAAATTATGAAAATATACTCCGATACAGTTAATATAAATAATAATACCATAAGATATGTGGTAACCGTCGGTACTTTTGATGGATTGCATATTGGCCATATGAAAATTATTGACTCTGTTGTTAGGAAAGCTCAAAGTGTTAATGGCCAATCTGTACTTGTAACTTTTGAGCCGCATCCACGACTGGTGTTGTCTAAAGATTACAATATAAAGCTGCTTACTACCTTTGATGAAAAAAGAAAATTATTGCAAGAGGCAGGAATTGATAATTTGATAGTGATTAATTTCACAAAACAGTTTTCGCAATTATCATCAGAAGAATTTATTTATCATTATATAGTGCAAAAAATAGGTGCACAGCACATGATAATAGGATACGACCATAAATTTGGGAAAGATAGAAACGGTGATGTCAACAAACTAAAACAATTAGGTGAAAAATGGAATTTTAGTGTTACTTCAGTGCCACCAGCAAAAATTAATGGTGAAATAATTAGCAGTACTTTAATTAGAAATGCATTGAATGATGGAGATATTGAAAAAGCTAATTTATTTCTCGGTAGAGCATATTCATTTTCTGGTACGGTTGTCGAAGGTGTCAAAAGAGGTAGAACTTTAGGATTTCCTACAGCTAATATTCATCTTAACAACGAAATGAAATTAATTCCCAAGCGAGGAGTTTATTTTTGTAGCGTTAAGTTAATGAACGAAAATTTATATGGACTGATGAACATTGGCATACGCCCTACGTTTGAAAATAAAAAAGAATTAGTAATTGAAGTGCACATTCTTAATTTTAATGATGATATATACGGACAAGAATTGGAAATTGATTTGATAAAAAGAATAAGAGACGAAAAAAAATTCGAATCAAAAGAACAATTGGTTAATCAAATTGAAAATGATAAAAAACAAGCTTTAGAGTATATAAACGTTTTAATTAATTAATTCCGGTTAAATAAACTGGAGTTGAATTGTATAATAATAAAAGGAGTGAAAAATGTCTTTAACAAAAGAAGAAAAAGCACAAATAATTAAAAAATTTGGTAAGAATGAAAAAGATAGCGGAACTGTTGAGGTTCAGGTTGCAATACTTACCGAAAGAATAAATAGATTAACAGAACACTTTAATTCTCATGCAAAAGACCATTCTTCCCGCAGAGGATTAATGCAATTAGTAGGCAAGAGAAGAAGACTTTTAGATTATCTTGCTGAAAAAGATATTAATCGATATAGAAATATTATCAAAGAACTAAATATTAGAAAATAAGAGGTGTATTTAATGCTGTATAAAAAAGAAGTTGAAATTGGCGGTAAGAAATTAATTTTTGAAACAGGAAAATTAGCTAAACAGGCTAACGGCGCAGTTACCGTTCAATACGGTGAGACTGTTGTGTTGGTTACTGCTGTAGCCGGAGAACTTAAAGAAGATGTTGATTTTCTTCCACTCTCAGTTGAATATAGAGAAAAATCATTCGCTGCTGGTAAAATTCCCGGAGGTTTTTTCAAACGTGAAGGTAAACCATCGGATAAAGAAATATTAAGCGCACGATTAATTGATAGACCAATTAGACCATTGTTCCCGGATAATTATTTTAATGAAACACAAGTTGTTGCTTTTGTCTATTCTTATGATAACGAAAATGATGCTGATGTTTTGGCAGCATGCGCTGCTTCTGCGGCATTGACAATCTCCGATATACCTTTTTTAGGTCCTATTGGAGAAGTAAGAGTAGGAAGAGTAAATGGACAATTTTTAATTAATCCTACTTACTCTCAAATTGAAGAAAGCGATCTTGAGCTGGTGGTTGCTGGTACCGAAAGTTCAATAATGATGGTTGAAGGCGAGGCAAAGGAAATTTCAGAAAATGATTTGCTTGAAGCATTGAAGTTTGCCCATGGTGAGATAAAAAAGATTGTACAGGTTCAAAATGAACTGCGAGAAATTTGTGGTAAACCTAAAATGGAAATCCAAGAAAATCAAATCGATGAAAATTTGCTTAACGATGTAAACATCTTAGCTTATGATAAAATGAAAGAACTTGTTGCTACTGTTCTTTCGAAGGAGGAAAGGAGTAAAAAGAATAAAGAGCTAACCGAATATGTGGTTAATTTGTTAAATGAAAAATATCCAGAATCTGAAAAGAAAATAAAATTAATTTTGCATGATATAGAAAAAGAATTGATGAGAAAAAGAATTCTAGAAGAAGGTTTGCGTTTGGATGGAAGAAAAACAAACGAGATACGACCGATAAGTATTGAACTTGGAATTCTTCCCAGACCACATGGAACTGCTCTTTTTACTCGCGGTGAAACTCAAAGTTTAACTACACTTACATTAGGCACTAAAGGAGATGAACAAATCATCGACGGATTGCAAACTGAATATAAAAAAAGATTTTTGCTTCATTACAATTTCCCCCCCTTCAGCGTTGGCGAAACTGGTAGGTTTAGTGGACCAGGTAGAAGAGAAGTGGGACATGGAAACTTAGCTGAAAGGTCGCTAAAGTATGTTATTCCACCTGAAGATAAATTCCCTTACATAATTAGAATTAATTCTGATATTCTTGAATCTAATGGTTCTTCTTCGATGGCAACAGTTTGTGCGGGTTCACTTGCATTGATGGATGGCGGAGTGCCAATAAAATGTGCAGTTGCCGGCATTGCAATGGGGTTGATAAAAGAGGGTGATAAATATTCTATACTTTCTGATATTCTTGGAAATGAAGACCACTTAGGCGATATGGATTTTAAAGTTGCGGGCACCGAAAATGGAATTACTGGTTTTCAGATGGATATAAAAATACAAGGTATATCTTATGAAATTATGGAAAAAGCCCTTCAGCAAGCCAAAGAGGGCAGACTCCATATTTTAAAAATTATGAATGAATCAATATCTCATTCACGCGCTAATATTTCAAAATTTGCACCTTCTATATTAATGACAAAAATTAGCCCAGATAAAATAGGTTCTGTAATTGGTCCAGGCGGTAAGGTTATCCAAAAAATACAAAAAGATTTTAACGTTGAGATTGTTATTGATGAGGATGGTACAGTTAATATTTCTGGACAAGATGCTGCACTTGCCAAAGAGGCACGCGAGTATATAAAATGGTTAACAGCAGATCCTGAAATTGGTAAAACTTATGATGGAAAAATTATTAAGATAACTGACTTCGGCGCTTTTGTTGAAATTTTGCCTGGTATTCAAGGTTTACTTCATATTTCCCAAATTGATAATAAAAGAATTAATAAAGTTTCGGATGTTCTAAAAGAGGGCGATTCAGTTAAAGTAAAATTAATTGGTATAGAAAATGGGAAGTACAGTTTATCAAGGAAGGTTTTGTTGAACGAGAAAACTGAAAAAGAAACAGCTGCTAATTAAATTACTATCTATCTTAATTTTAGTTCTTTTTTAGAATAGGCATTGTATGAGAATCGGAAACCTTGATTTAGGAAACAAACTTATTTTAGCCCCAATGGCTGAGGTTACCGATTCTTCTTTCAGAAAAATTGCTAAAGAATTTGGTGCCGGATTAACCTTTACCCAAATGGTTAATGCTGAAGGAGTAGTGAGAAATCATTTTGGCACTTTAAAACTTCTTTCTTTTAACCGCAGCGAAAAGCCCATCGGAGTGCAAATACTCGGTAATGAACCGGAAATAATTGGTGAATCTGTAAAAGAAATTTCAAAGTTCAATCCTGATATTATTGACCTAAATTGCGGCTGTCCTGTTGAAAAGGTTGTAAACAAAAAAATGGGCAGTGCTCTTTTAGATGATTTGAATTTGCTTGGCAAGCTTATTAGAAAGATGAAAGATAACTCAAACGGCATTCCAATTTCTATCAAAGTCAGACTTGGAAAAGATAGAAATCATATTAATATAATAGATACAGTAAGAACAGCACAAGACAACGGGGCTGATGTTGTTTTTGTGCATGCAAGAGCGCGTACTGATAAATATAACCAAGAGCCAAATTGGGAATGGGTTAAAAGGCTTAAAGAACAATTCGAAATTAATATTGTTGGGAATGGTTCAGTCTTTACGCCTCAACAAGCCAAAGACCTTATTGAAAGTACCGGTGCTGATTCTATAATGATTGCACGCGGCGCTTTAGGGAACCCGTTCATTTTTTCACGTTATGATCATTTAGTTCAATATGGAGAAGACCCAGGTGCAGCAGATATTCTAACCGTAAAAAACACTATACTTAGGCATTTAGATTATTTGGTTAATGACTTGGGTGAGTTTTGGTCATTGGATAAAGCAAAAAAAAATGTTATTTGGTATTTCCACTATTTCAATGGTGTTAAATTTATTTTAGATAGAATTTTCGCTTTAAATTCTATAAGCGAGATAAAAGAATTGGTAAATGAGCATTCATATAATTTGCTGAATTATAAGTATGAATATGATGACTTGTCTATAAACCATAAAAAATTTAAAAGGAAGGTGCTTTTTTGGTTGAATGAAATTAAGGAGGAAGTTACTTCAGAAGTTAACTAAAAAAGCCACAAAAAGAGATTGAAATGATTAAAGAAATTATTATTAGTTCATCTACTACTCAAAATAGAGTAGCAATTACAGAAGATGGTAATTTGGTCGATTTCTTTGTTGACCATTCCGAAAAGCAAAGAATGGTAGGCGATATTTATCTTGGTAAAGTTGCACGAGTATTGCCTGGCATTAGAGCTGCTTTTATTAATATCGGCTTAAAGCACGATGCATTTTTGCATTTCTCTGATATAGGAGATCGTTTAGAAGCTTTACAAGGAATTTTTGAGGAAGATGATGAAGAGACTTACGATGAAGAATCAACTGAAATTTCATCGGAAAATAATAATGTAGTAGTGCAACCCCATCCCAAAAAAGAAAAATTAGAAACTACCCAAAAAGAAATACCAAAATTGCATAAAGGTCAGGAAATTTTAGTACAGATTATTAAAGAACCTGTTAAAGATAAAGGTGTTCGAGTTACATCTTCGATTTCTATTCCAGGTAGGTTTTGTGTTCTTCTCCCTTTTGACAATAAAATTGGTGTATCGAAAAAAATTACCGACGTAAGAGAAAGAAAAAGATTAAGGAAAATTGCACGAGAAATTATTCCAGAGAATTGTGGACTTATCATTAGAACAGCTGCGAAAGACCAATCTGAAGAAACTCTTGCCGGTGACTTGAGGTATCTTGTAAAAAATTGGAAGGAAATTGAAGAAGAAGCTAAGAATAGCAATCCACCTGCATTGCTTTACAAAGACTTGAGTACAACAATTAGTGTAATAAGGGATTTGTTTACGCCGGATGTTTCTAAAGTTTTTGTCGATTCAAAAAAATTGTACCGTGAAATAAGAAATTACGTTGAATTCATACAGCCTGAGTTGTTAGACAGAATTGAACTTTATAAAAGTGAGCAGCCTATATTTGAGGCATTTAAAATTGATGAGCAGATTAAAGCCTTAATGGGCAGAAAAGTTCCTTTACCAAGCGGCGGACATATTGTTATCGAACACACCGAAGCTATGGTAGTTATTGATGTTAACAGCGGTAGATATGCAGCTAAAAAAGAACAAGAACTAAATTCTCTTAAAACTGACCTTGAGGCTGCAAGGGAAATTGTTAGACAACTTAGATTGAGAGATATCGGCGGTTTGATAGTGGTAGATTTTATTGACTTAGAAGAAGAAAAAAACCGCAAGAAAGTTTATGATGAGATGAAAAAAGAATTTAAAAAAGACCGCGCTAAAACTGCTATCCTTCCTATGACTGAATTTGGATTGATGCAAATTACAAGGGAACGTGTACGTGAAAATATCATTCAATCTATGTTTGAAGTTTGCCCGTTCTGTCAAGGAACGGGACTTTTAACTAAAAAGACTCATATTATTCATGAAATAGAAAAATGGCTGCAACGTTATAGTATTGAAGGCAAAAAATATAAATCGCTTACTATTAGAGTACATCCTAGCTTAGCAGAAGTGCTAAAGCAGGGTTTTATCTCTATGATTACAAAAATTCAGCTTAAGTACTTCATAAAAATTAAACTGGAAGAAGATGAGAAAATTAACCCGCAGATTTTTCAGGTATTTTCAACAAAGACAGGAGAAAATTTAACACAAGCATATTTATAAAAATCAATTACTTTTTTTGAATATTATTTATAATATTGAAATCACATAAATTTTATAAGATTGCATTCAATGCAATGTAAGTAAAGGAGGTATAATGAAATTTTTTATTGACACAGCTAATTTAGAACAAATCAAAGAAGCTGCCACATTAGGTTTGGTGGATGGCGTTACCACTAATCCTTCTTTAGTTTCTAAAGAGGGAAAAAATTTTAGAGAACTGCTTGATGAAATTGTTAAAGTTGTTGATGGACCTATTAGTGCTGAAGTTGTATCCACTGATTACAATGGAATTCTTAAAGAAGCTTTTGAATTGTCTAAGATACATAAAAACATAGTTGTTAAGGTGCCATTGATTAAAGAAGGAATTAAAGCAGTTAAAAAGCTTTCTGATGAAGGCGTTAAAACTAATGTTACTTTATGTTTTTCTCCTTCACAAGCAATTTTAGCTGCAAAAGCAGGAGCAACTTATATTAGTCCCTTCGTTGGCAGATTAGACGATATTAGTACTAATGGCATGGATTTAATACGACAAATAGTTCAGATATACAAAAATTATAGGTTTAAGACTCAGGTTTTGGTGGCGAGTGTTAGGCACCCACTGCATTTAGTTGAAGCTGCATTAATTGGTGCAGATGTTGCAACTATGCCTTATGATGTTATCATGAAGTTATTTAATCATCCTCTCACTGATATTGGATTGAATAAATTTTTAAGTGATTGGGAAAAATTACAGAAATAATTTTTATGAAATACACAAAACTTTACAATATTCACCAAAAATTAGGCGCTAAGATTGTGGACTTTGCTGGATTCAAAATGCCAGTTCAATATTCTTCAATTATAGCAGAACATAAAGCCGTTAGAAATTCTGTGGGAGTTTTTGATGTTTCTCACATGGGAGAAATTTTTATACGCGGCAGCAAAGCATTAGAATTTGTTCAATTTATTACGATTAACGATGCATCTGTGCTTTACAATGGAAGAGTTCAATATTCCGCTATGTGCTATGAAGATGGTGGCATAGTTGATGACCTCCTTGTTTACCGCATTAATGAAAAGGAATTTTTGTTTGTAGTTAATGCAGCGAATAAAGATAAAGATCTCAATTGGATGAAAAAGAACAATAATTTTGAAGTGGAAATTTCAGATGAAAGTGATGAGTACTCTTTGTTAGCGGTCCAAGGTCCAAACTCTAAAGAAGTTGTTCAAAGTGTATGTGAAAGAGCGGTTGACTTGGAATATTATCATTTTTTCTTTGCAAAGGTTGCCGGTGTTGATATGATAGTTTCACGAACAGGTTATACAGGTGAGTTAGGCTATGAACTCTACTTTAAGGGTAATGAAACAGTAGCTGAAAAAGTTTGGAACACAATTTTTGATGCAGGTAAAAAATTTGATATTCAACCAGCAGGTTTAGGTGCAAGGGACTCACTTCGCTTAGAAATGGGCTATTGTTTATACGGCAATGATATTGACCAAACTACAAATCCTCTTGAAGCTGGACTTGGTTGGATTACTAAACTCAAGAAAAATAATTTTATTGGTAAAGGCGCTTTAATCAAAATTAAAAATGAGGGATTAAAACGCCGACTGGTCCCCATCATTTCTGAAGAGAAAGCGTTTCCTCGACATGGCTATGAGCTGACTATTGATGGCCAAAAAGTGGGTAACGTAACAAGTGGTACTGTAAGTCCTATTTTAGACAAAGCAATAGCTCTTGGATATGTTGATTTTAAGTACGCATCGGAAGGCAATAAAATTAATTTTCTAATTAGAGGAAAAGAAATTCCAGCAGTAATTACTAAACTTCCTTTTATAAAGAAGTAAAAATGAAAGTAAACGTATTTTTTTCCCCAGCTAATGTGGATGAATTATTTTTTAGTGGCAAAACTACAGTTGTTATTGATGTTTTGAGGGCAACTACAGTTATAACTACTGCTTTGCATAATGGAGCGCGCGAAGTTATTCCTGTTAATACTGTCGATTTTGCTATGAAAGTTTCAGGAAGTGCATTCGGTGGACAAACAATTCTTGGTGGTGAAAGAAATACTAAAATGATTGAAGGCTTTAATATAGGTAATTCACCTCTTGAATATAATGCGGAAACAGTAGCAGGTAAGTCAATTATTTTGTATACTACTAATGGTTCTAAAGCAGTTGTTAAAGCTAAATTTTCAGAGAACCTTTTTGTTTGTTGTTTTAATAATCTTTCTGCTATTGTTAAACACTTATTTAATCTTGATAAAGATTTTTTAATTCTTTGCGCAGGAAATTCAGGAGCATTTTCCTTAGAAGATACAATTTGTGCCGGCAGATTAGTAAATGATATGCTTGAGATAAATAGTTCCATAGAGATTTCAGATTCTGCAAAAGCAGCAGTAGCTTTGAATAAAACATTTGGTAAAAATATTCTTAAGATGCTCAAAGAATCGGAACATGGGCAACTGCTTATACAAAATGGTTTTGCAGATGACTTAACCTATTGCGCAAATGTGGATTCAATTGATATTATTCCATATTATTCTACTGGTGTAATAAAAAAAATGATAGTTCAATAAAAGATGAACTATATTAACAATGGCTTCAAGAAAAAAATTAAAAGTAGTAAAAGAAAATACTTCCAATAGCAATTATTTTATTATATCAATAGAGAAAAAGAAAAAAATATTTGCAATTTTTCTAATTGTATTTGCTCTTTTAATATTTCTAAGCATACTCTCTTATTCAAGATTTGATGACGCTAATTTCTCATACAAGATTACAGACTTAATTAAAGTATTTTCTTCCAATCCAGAAATTGCAGCAAAAGCAAGTTCTACTCATAACTGGTTAGGCATTTTTGGTGCTTTTATCTCCAATTTTTTTATTCATGCAACCTTGGGCTACTTTTCAATTGTATTCCCAATCATCATGTTTATTTGGGGCTACTCGATTTTACGTTCCCAGAATTATAGAGCTGCTATCTACCTGTCTAACTTTTTAATTATTATGGGTGTGCTTTTAGCAACATTTTTTGGCATGCTGAGATTTACACCCGAAATCAGTTTATTTACTGATACCTTTGAACTCTCCGGTAATACTGGTGCGTTCTTAGGAAAAGCAATTGGAAAATTATTTGGTGGTTTAGGAAGTATAATTTTTCTTTCTGCAGCAATTTTTATTACTCTTTTAATCGCTTTTGATATTAAAATAACTAAAACTCTTGAATTTATAAAAAGTATATTTGTACACGAAGATAGTAACGATGCTGAACCTATAAAAATTAAAGCTCCTGTTGAAGAAAAAACTGAAGACAATCTTGAAAAAATTAAAGAACTTAGGAGAGAAAGCAGATTAAAATCCCTCTTTGAAAGCAAAAAAAGTAAAGAAGGATTGGCAAATGAAGAAGAAGCTGGTACAAAAATTAAGATTATAAAAAATGTCGATACCGATAAAATAATTGAGCCTTATTTAGAAGAAGAACTGGATAAGCCAAAAGAAAAGAAACAGAAAACTATAGCTGAAGATCAGATTGTACCTGAGATTGATAAAGATGAAGAAGCGAAACTGCCTGAGCAGTGGGAAGAGGAGATTGATTATGTATTTCCGAAGTTAGACCTATTAACAATGCCTGAAGATGAAGAAGTTAAAATTCATGAAGAAGAGTTAAAACGGAATGCTGAGTTATTAAAAGAGAAACTTTCATTGTTTGACATTCAAATTGAAGATATAACTGTAACCCCTGGTCCAGTGGTAACACTTTATGAAATTGTACCCTCACCTGGAGTTAAAATAAGCAGAATTGTTAGTCTTGAGCATGACATTGCATTAGCATTAGCAGCACGTGGAATAAGAATTATTGCTCCAATTCCTGGTAAAAGTGCAATAGGTGTAGAAATTCCAAATGCTGAAGCTTCACTTGTTAGAGCAAGATCAGTTATTGGAAAACTAAAAGAAGCAAAAGCTGAGCTCCCCTTAGCACTTGGGAAAACAATTTCTGGTGAAGTTTATATAACTGACCTTGCAAAAATGCCTCATTTATTAATTGCTGGTTCTACTGGTTCTGGAAAAAGCGTTGGTATAAACATGATTATAAACAGCTTAATTTTTTCCAAGCATCCTTCAGAGGTTAAATTTGTAATAATCGATCCAAAGAAAATTGAATTGTCCTTTTACAAAAAATTAAATAAACATTTTTTAGCAATATCTCCGGATATTGAGGAAGAGATAATTACATCTCCCTCTTATGCTCTTTTAGCATTGAAGGCAGTAGAATACGAAATGGAAAAAAGATATGATAAACTCGCAAAAGCAGGAGTTAGAAATATTGTTGATTACAATAAAAAAATCTCAAATCCCAAGACAAGACCTAAAGATACAGATGAAATGAAGCATTATAAGTTGCCGTACATAATAATTATAATTGATGAGCTTGCAGATTTGATGATAACCTCGGGTAAAGAAGTTGAAGAACCAATTGCAAGATTAGCGCAGCTTGCACGCGCAGTTGGAATTCATTTGATTGTTGCTACTCAAAGACCATCGGTTAATGTTATTACTGGTACTATTAAAGCTAATTTTAGTGCAAGAATGGCTTATCAGGTGGCAACTAAAATTGATTCAAGAACAATACTTGATATGAACGGGGCAGAACAACTTTTAGGTGCGGGGGATATGCTCTTTTTACCTGGTGGCGTACCTAAACCAATAAGAATTCAAAATGCTTTTATAAGCACTGAAGAAGTAGAACGAGTTACTAACTTTATTTATGCACAAAAAGGTTTTTCTAAACGATATTTTCTTCCCTCTTTATATGAAAAGAAAAAAGAAGGTGCTGGCGATTACCTTTCAGAACTTGACCCGATGTTTGAAGAAGCTGCTAGGATTGTTGTACGGCATCAACAAGGTTCAGTTTCTCTTCTTCAACGACGCCTTAAACTTGGTTATTCCCGTGCTGCAAGAATTGTAGACCAATTAGAGCAAGCAGGTATTGTGGGTCCTTCTGAAGGCAGCAAAGCAAGAGAAGTTATTGTAGAAAACGAAGAACAATTAGAAACCATATTAAGGTCCTTATAAAATGATAATTCGAAGCTTAATCCTTTTTTTCATTTCGACACTTTTATTCCCCCAGTCTGGTAAATCTATTCTAACTAAACTTCAACAGAAATATTCCAACATTAAAACTTTTTCCGCATCTTTCCAGCAAAAAATTAAAGGACAAAACAACTTCGAAGTAAATGCTAAAGGTAAATTTTATTACTCGCAAAAAAATAAGTTTATCATTGAATTTAATAATCAAGTTATTGTTAGTGACGGCAATACCGTGTGGAATTACAACAAAAAGAGCAAACAAGTTATAATAAGCTCAATTACTGATGAGCCGACTTCTTTATCTATTGATCGAATAATTTATGACTATCCTTCAATCTGCAATGTTACATTGGAAAAAAATTCTGATAAGAATCCTGCTTTTACAGTCTTAATGTTAACCCCAAAAGACGAAGACGCTCCTTTTAAGGATGTAAAGATATGGGTTACTCAAGATTATTTAATTAATAAATTAGAAATCAGTGATTTAAGTGGAAGTACATTTATTTTCGAATTGAGCAACATAGAACTGAATAAAGACTTATCAAATATGGATTTTGTTTTCACCCCCCCTAAAGGAGTACGTGTTATTGATCTTAGATAAAATAAATACTCGTTCTGTAAAGAAAATTTTAGGATTTATTTTACCGCTGGTCTTTACAATTTTCTTTTTGCTGCTTGCATTTCAAAATGTTGACTTGAAAAAGTCAATCTGGCTAATAACTAATACATCACTTCCTTGGCTTTTGGTTTTTATTTTTATTTTCTTTTTTTCTCATTTTATTAGAGCAATTAGATGGAAAATAATTATTAATTCCATTAAAAAAGAAACATCTTTGCTCAATCTTTTTAGTGCGGTAATGATTGGCTACGGTGTAGGTTGTGTTGCTTCCCGTCTTGGCGAGGTTTATAGAGGTTTTTTTTTAGGCAGATGGGAAAAGTTATCCAGAACGTCAATGTTCGCAACTGTTGTTGTAGAAAGAATTATTGATATGTTGGCACTCGGATTTTCATGTGTAGTAAGTATATATATTTATTCAGGCGACTTGTTAAATGAGGTTATTTGGTTGAAAGCATCACTAATTGTTGCTTTCAGCGTAATGGCTGTTTTTATTGCTCTTATTTATTTATTAATTGTGAAGAAAGAAAGTTTCTATAATGCTATCGTTAAATTTGTTGGGAGGTTTTCACATAAAATGGCTGACTTTTTAGCTAAGACCTTCACAACGCTCTTAGAAGGTTTTAGTAGTATTAAAGGAATTAAAAGTTATTTACTGATTTTAGTTTACTCTGTAATTATTATGCTGCTTTACGCATTAAATGCTTATATCGGTTTTTATATTTTAGAATTAGAGAATACATATACTATTACATTTGGAATGGCTTGGGTATTAATGACAATAAGTGCTTTTGGAGTTGTGATACCTACTCCGGGTGCAACGGGCTCGTATCATCTGATTACAATTTTTGTACTAACGCAGCTATATAATTTTAACTACACGGAAAGCGGTGCATATGCAATATTAACACACTTTATTTCTTATGTTTCTTTTATTGTTTCATCGTTGCTTTTACTATACGTAGTCAATAGAAGGAACTTTAAGAAAGGTATACCAAAAGAAAATTTTCTTTCTGTGTTTAGATTAAATATGGATGAGAAATGAAAAAACTATTTATGATTATATTGATATTTGCAACAGCTATTACAACAACAGCTCAAATAGATTTAAGTTTTGGAATGGGTTTAGATTTCAATAATGTTTCTTCTTACCGTGATTATGTGAACGAGAATTTTGCACCGGCAGATAATCAAATATCAACCTTTAAAAGTTCAGTAATGTTTTTGTCTGAAGTAGATTATTATTTGCCTGATAAATTCCAGATTGGACTTGAATATAACTTATTAATTGATTCTTATAATACTCCCGTAGGCGTAGCAGGTATTTATGAAATTTCTTACAATGTTCATCGACCCTCATTACTTGGTTATTATGTTATTTATGGTAAAGGGTATAAATTTAAATTTGGTGTGGGTGCGGGCCCTAGATTTGCTTCTTTAACCGAAAAAATTGTTACTCAAACTAACTATAATTCAACGGGACTGGGATTTCTTCTTAAGGCTGAAGGGCATACTGCCTTGAGTACTAATTTTTATGCAGTTATCGGTGTTGATGCGAGATATGATTTAGTAGGTGAGCCTTCCTATTCGAATGGTAAAATACATAACAACGTTAACGGAGAAAATCTTAATCTTAATTCTATTTCAGTAGGATTAAAACTTGGAATTTCACTTACTTTTTAAGGAGTAGTTTTTGAATATAATTGAGTCAATTTTTTTGGGAGTAATACAAGGACTTACTGAGTTCTTGCCAATCAGCAGTACAGGCCACTTAACTTTAGCTGGCAAATTAATGAAATTAATTTCAGATACTCATCCTGAGCAATGGACTGCATTTATTGCTGTTATTCAGCTTGGTACAATGATTGCCGTTTTTGTTTATTTTTGGAATGACCTTATTAGCATTGTAAAAGATTTTATCTGGCAAAGTTTAATTAAAAGAAAAAGTTTTGCAGAACAAAACATAAATTCTAAATTAGGCTGGTATTTAATTATTGGAACAATTCCAGTTGTAATTGTGGGCTTAGGATTTAAAAACATCATCGAGGGTGCAATTACAAAAAATCTTTTTGTAATTTCTTCGAGTTTAATTGTGCTTGCAATATTTTTAGCAGCAGCTGAAAAAATATCCTCTTTTAATAAAAAGATAGAAAATATTAAGTGGTACGATGCACTTTTAATAGGTATAGCCCAATGCCTTGCTTTAATTCCAGGCTCGTCAAGATCGGGTACCACAATAACAGCGGCTTTGCTTCTTGGATTTGAAAGAGAAACTGCTGCTAAATTTTCTTTTTTGTTGAGTCTTCCGGCTGTTTTAGGAAGTGGATTGTTAGAACTTTACGAGTCACTTAAATTTATAGACTCTTCAATAACAATTAATCTCATATTGGCTACAATTATTTCGGCTGCCGTTGGTTACCTTTCTATTGAGTTTTTATTGAAATATTTACGTAAACATACGACTTACGTTTTTGTTTATTACAGAATTACAATTGGATTGCTAATTCTTGCCCTAATATTATTTGGTGTAATTACTAAATAGGAGGAAACATGAAATTTGTTTCTGTATTATTGATTTTTTTGTTTATTATTACCTCAGGTTGTAATAATAAACGAAACGAAGGCGAACAAAAAATTAATAATAGCAGCGAGGACAAATTGAATGAATTAATGGATACGAAAAATGGTGAGAAACTTATTGCAACAGTCTACACTACAATGGGAAATTTTGAAATTGAACTTTACCCAAAACTTACTCCTGTTACAGTTAAAAACTTTGTTGGACTGTCGTTAAGAAAGTATTATAACGGTGTAACTTTTCATAGAGTAATAAAAGACTTTATGATACAAACAGGCGACCCTACAGGCACTGGTGAAGGGGGGGAAAGTATCTATGGCGGCGAGTTTCAAGATGAATTTAATTCATCGTTGAAACACGATTCACCAGGTGTTGTTTCAATGGCTAATAGTGGACCAAATACTAACACGAGCCAATTTTTCATTACTGTTGTTCCTACACCTTGGTTAAATGGTAAGCATACAATTTTTGGCAGAGTAGTTAAAGGCATGGATGTGGTTTTTGCTATTAGTAAAGTTAAAACGGGACCTATGGATAGACCAATAGAGCCTGTGGTAATTGACTCAATTGAAGTAGTTAAAAGAAAATAAAAATGAAAGATCCTGAGTTTTTTACTTCACGGTGGGGTTTAATTTTAGCAACTTTGGGGATTGCTGTAGGCACTGGTAATATTTGGAGATTTTCGCGGATAGTTGCTCAAAATGGGGGAGGATCATTTCTTATTCCATGGGTTATTTTTCTTCTAATTTGGTCAGTACCTTTAATAATAACAGAGTTCGCAATAGGTAAATTAACAAGATATGCCCCAGTAGGAGCATTTACAAAAACTGCAGGCAGTAAGTTCACATGGATGGGCGGCTTTGTGGCGTTTGTAACTATAGCTATAATGTTCTATTATTCTGTTGTGACTGGTTGGTGTATCAAATACATGATTTCTGCATTCACTGGAAATTTATTTAATGTGAGCGACCAGCTTCAGAATTGGAATGAATTTTCTTCCAGTTATTGGCCAATGTTTTTCCATTTTATCTCTATGCTGTTGGGTTCTGGAGTAGTTTATTTTGGTGTAGTTAAAGGTATAGAAAGAACAAGTAAATTCTTAGTTATTACTTTGCTTGTAATCTTATTTGTCCTTTTATTTCGTGCGTTAACTTTGCCAAATTCTTTTGAAGGTATTAAATTCTTTTTTACACCGCAATTAAAATATATTACTGATTATAAAGTTTGGCTAAGTGCATTAACACAAAATGCATGGGATACCGGCGCTGGCTGGGGCTTGATTTTAACTTATGCAACTTACATGCGGCAAAAAGAAGATATCCCTTTAAATGCAGCATTAATTGGTTTTGGAAATAATTCTGTATCCTTGATGGCAGGTATAATTATTTTTTCTACTGTTTTTGCATTAAGCAGTAATAACGCCATTGAACAAATTATGCAATCAGGTCCTGCAAATACAGGAATTACTTTTATTTATCTTCCAATTCTGTTTTCAAAATTTTCAAATAGTTATTTCGTTAACTCAATGTTTGCTTTCTTATTCTTTCTGGCGCTTTCTTTTGCCGCTATTTCATCATTAATTTCAATGATAGAACTTGCTACGCGAACTTTAATTGATTTTGGTTTAATAAGAAAAAAGGCAGTTATGATAGTTGGTATAGCGGGGTTTTTATTCGGTCTTCCAACCTCTCTTAGCTTAAAAATTTTTTTAAACCAAGATTGGGTTTGGGGTGTCGGTTTACTGATTAGCGGTGCATTTATGGCTTTTGCTGTTAATAAGTTTGGCGTGGATAAGTTTAGAGATGAGATAATTAATGGTATTGGCAGCGATGTAAAAGTAGGCAGCTGGTACAACTTCTTAATTAAATTTGTTATTCCAATAGAGGCAATAATATTAATTTTTTGGTGGCTAATTTCTTCTATTACATGGGATAGTGAATGGTGGAATCCTTTTCATATTGAAAATGCGGCTACGTGTATTTTTCAATGGGGAATAGTATTGATTGTATTAATTATTTTAAACGAAAAAATTACAAGACAAATACAGCGGGCAAGCAATTGAGCTTTTACGTCGTAATTAATATGGTCGTTGTGTTGAGTGTTGTATGGGGAGGTTTTACTTTTTTCTTGTATAAAGCAGTAAAAAAAGAAAACGAGAAACAAGCTAACGATTGATAAAAATATGTCTAAACCTAAGATTCAAAGTGTTAATGAACTGCCTAATTGTTTAACAAAAAAGAAATTACAGCCTGTATTTTTTTTCTTCGGGGAAGATTTTTATTCCATTGATAATGCAGTTAAAATGGTACTTGAGGCGGTGCAGCCTTTAATTGCTTCCGAGTTTGATAAAGAGATAATAAGCATAGAAAAGGGAGGAAAAAGCTTAAGCGAAATTTTAGACAACGCCTACACATTTCCTTTTGGCGGTAAGAAAAGATTAATTATTATAAAGAATTTTGAAAAAACAACAGATAAAAAATTGTTAATAAATTATCTTAAGCAACCCCCAGAATTTACTATTCTCGTAATAGCATATTATGATAAAATTACTGACGTTTCTAAAGAACCGTTTAACACGTTAAATAAGTTTAACTTTATCTTTGAAGCAAAAAAACCAGATGAAGATGACCTTTCAATATGGATTGCTGAAAAAGCAAAAGAAAATAAAATTACCATTAGTAACGAAAATGCTAAAATGCTTATTGATATAGTTGGTAATGATAAATTTTTGATAGAAATGCAACTAAAAAAAATTTATAACTTCCTTAACGAGGGAGATGAAATTACATTAGAAATAATACAAAATTTAGCTTCCTATACTAAAGAGTTTTCCATTTTTGATCTTCAAGACGCACTTGGGAAAGGAGATAAACTAAAAGCCTTGGATATTGCTTATAATCTTTTAGATAACGGAAATGAAATAACGTACATCTTGGCAATGCTTACAAAATTTATAGCTACAGTAGCTCAATCAACAGAAATGATTTCCCAAAATGTAAATGATAATGAAGCATCAAAAAAGATAGGGGTCAGTTGGGCTTATTACGTTAATTGTAAAAAAGCCAAGTATTTTTTATCAGATAAACATTTGCTCAACGCATCAATGGCTTTATTAGAAGCTGATGCAATGGTTAAAACAATGTCTGTAGATGTGAAAACTATTATTTCAATGCTTATTTCTAATATGATAAAAGAATAAGACATGGGAAATTTACTCAATGTGGTTTTATTTTTATATTATAATTCTAAAAAGCTTGATTACAGCCAAAATTGTTTTTCAAAAATAATGTAGTGTAAATCACTTATTGGTGAAATTAAATTGTAGGAGGTGGATTTACATTTTTTGATACTAATTTATACAGCTATTTTAGATAATTAATAAATACAGTAATTAGATTTGTGAAACTTTTTAAGAAAAGAGAGAGTATAATTGACACAAAATAAGCAACTTGAATCTTTAACTGATGAGGAATTAATTAAAGAGTTTCAGGATAACGATACTATTGAGGCATATGAGATTTTGGTTAAACGCTATAAAGACCCGCTGATGAATTTTGTCTTTAGGTTTGTTGGTGACCGAGATGTCTGCACAGATATTGTACAAGATACAATGATAAAGTTTTATCTAAATAAAGATTCATACCGTTCTTTTGCAAAATTTTCAACGTGGATTTATACTATAGCCGGCAACCTTGCTAAAAATGAGTTGAAAAGAAGAAAACGCAGAACAATATTTTCTCTTAATAACGATGAAGAAGATAGGACAATACAAGTCGAAGATAAAACTTTTTTTGCACCAGATAGGGTTGCCGATAGTCAAATTAAAGGAGAAATTATTCAAAGGGCTTTAATGAAAGTTAAACCTGTTTATAGAGAGGTAGTTATATTGAGAGATATTCAAGGTCTTTCTTATGAGGAAATAGCCGAAATTAGTGGGTTATCTTTAGGTACTGTTAAATCAAGAATTAATAGGGGGAGAACACATTTGCAAAAACTTTTGGAAAAAATATATAAAGAGTAACGCCTATGGGAATTAAAAATTACAACGATAGTGAAGCAAAATACTCAAGTATAATTTCTCAACTGAAAAGTTTGCCTCAAATAAAAGCTCCTGCAGATTTTGAACTTAAGCTGATGATTAAAATTCGTAACAACGAACTTGACTACCAAAAGTATAAAGACAGACAATTTAGTTTAATTAAATTCTTTGCACCAACTGCTGCTATAATAATTGTATCGGCTGTTTTGTTCTTTGTTTTGATAACTCCTCAACCTGAGGCTGAAAATCCTTTAATGATAGAACCTAAGCTTATAGAAAATAATATTCAAAACAACAGCCAAGTAGCTTCTGTGGGTCAATCTAAAATTAAAGGAAATAACACTTATACTAATAAAACAATACTGCCACCCCAAAGCTCTAAATGCCCTTTCGTAGTTAAACCGAATGACGTAGTGGTTTCTGTTGAAAAAAATAATGTTCCCCTTAATTCCGATAAAACTATAAATCTTGACGAATACATATCAGGACAAGCAAAGTCTGAAAAGACTATTACCGGTGGAAATCTTGTTAGCAGCGAAAATGATAATTATGATTTTGGAGGTTTTTTTGTAAGGGAAGAACCTGACCCAAAAGTACTTCAAAAATATAGAGCAATGATTGACTCTATTAACTTAGCTAAAAAAGTAAATTCTTTGAGGAAAAAGGATAATAATTTAAAAGAACGATAATTTTGTTTTTTGATTAATATCAGCTATATTTGAACCCTAATTTGATAAAAAAAGTAGGAAATTATGAAAAAAGGTATTCATCCCGCATACAAAACATGTGAAGTAACGTGTGTTTGTGGTAACCATTTTGTAACAAGGTCAACTGTAAGCAGCATTAAACTTGAAATTTGCTCAGAGTGCCACCCCTTTTTTACAGGCAAACAAAAAATAGTAGACTCAACCGGTAGAGTTGAGAGATTTAATAAAAGATACGGATTAAAAACCCAATCTTAAAGAAAAAATTCCCTTTGGGGCTGCATTCCTATGCAGCCTTTTTTATTTTAAACGAATCCTATTGTGAATTTCCTGTCAATGATATTTTTTTTACTTTGTATGGCAAATATTTTTTTGTTGGAATAAAATAGTTAAATATGGAAGCAGTAACCGAGCAAAAAAGCCTAAATCTATATCAAGGCGTAAGAGGAATTGCTATTAAACTCTTGAATAGGGTAGATAGAACAGATGCTTATCTTGACAAATTACTTGAAATAGAAATAAAAAATTCTGAATTGTGTGGCTCAGAAAAAGCACTGCTATTTGAAATTGTTCATGGTGTTGTTAGATGGTTGGGTAGAATAGATTGGATACTTAATGGTTTTTTTAAGGGGCAGTTTTCTAAATGCATACCAAACGTGAAAAATGCTTTACGAGTAGCTCTTTATCAAATTCTTTTTATCGATAAAATTAATGATATTGATGCAATTAACGATGCAGTTGAATTTGTAAGAAAGTTGCAAGGCCAAAAATCAGCTGAGTTAACCGGCATAATATTACGAAATATTTCCCGTAATAAAGAATCAATCCGTTATCCTAATCCAGAAGAAGATATTATTGCATATTTTAGTGCTTATTATTCTCACCCGTCTTGGCTTGTAAAAAGATGGATAAACAGATTTGGTAAGGAAGAAACAGAAAAACTTTTAGTTTCCAATAACAATAAACCAACTATGACGTTATGTGTTAATACTATTAAGACTAACGATGAAGAGCTTAAAAGTCTGTTACAAAAAGTTGATTTAAAGTATAATGAAGGTAAATTCTCTAAAAATTTTTTTAAGTTGACCAATCTTACTAACATCACCGCTTGGGAATATTACGCTAAAGGATTTTTTACAATTCAAGATGAAAGCAATATTTTACCTGTGCTTTTATTAAACCCTAAGCCGAATCAAAAGATATTAAATTTGTGTTCACCATCAGAATGTAAAACGGTAAACATAGCAAATATGATGAATAATGAAGGTGAAATTGTACTGTTAGATAAATTTGAAAGCAGAATGAAAATTCAAAAAAGAAATTTAGAAAGACTTGGCGTAAGCAATGTTAGAATGGTAATAGCAGACGTAGATAATTTTACAGAGTATGATTTCGATTCGGTTATTATTGATGCGCCCTCTACTGGATTTGGTACATTGGCAAAGAAACCTGACCTTAAATGGAAACAAGATTTAATTGATGTAAGAAAAATATCAAGTATTCAATATCGACTACTCGAAAAAGGTGCAAACTATTTAAAGAAAAATGGTACACTTGTTTATACGGTAAACTCATTTGAACCAGAAGAGACGCATGAAATTATTGAGAGATTTTTGACTAAGAACAAGAACTTTAAATTAATCGATGCTTCTAATCTCCTTGAAAAAGAGTTAGTAGATTCACATGGCTTTATTCAAACTATGCCGCATTTACACTCAGTGGATGGCATATTTGCTGCTAAGATTATAAAAGAAAATTGAATATAAAAATGTTATCAGAACTATTAGATAATTTTGCAAAAGAACTAAAAGCAATTAGAGAAGAAAAAAAGATATCACTTCAGCAAATATCCATCAAAACAAAAATAGATCCAAAATTTCTTGAAGCTATAGAAGAAGCTAACTTTGATATACTGCCTCAAGTATATATGCGGGCATTTATTAAAGAGTATGCTGAAGTATTAGAACTTAACCCAAATGAGGTAATTGCTAAGTATGATAAAGCTATGAGCGGGTCTATTAGTAAATTCTCAACTGAAGAAAATAATGAACATGAAAAAACCAAAGGTGATATTGCTATTAAAGATATTTTTCATGGAACTGATTTTTTGTTAAAAATAAAAGAAAAGTTTGCGGTTAATATTAATTTAGTTAAGAGAGCACTCCATACAAAAAAAAACTTGCCTTATTTTTTAACAGGTCTGGTTGTAATTTTATTTTTTGTGATATACTTTTTTTCTAATCATGGTTCAAATAAAATTACAGAAGAAAAGCCATACGACCAGCTACTCAAAGAACAGGCGAACATCGAAAGCGCTGCTAATGCTAATATTCAGAATTCTTCTAAGTCACCATTAGACAGCTTGTCTTTGTTTATTAAAACTAAAGATTCTGTTTGGATAAAAATTACTGCCGATACAACTACACGCGAATATCTACTTCCACCTAATAATTCGATTAAAATTAAAGCACTTAGAAAATATAGGCTGGTAGTTGGCAATGCTGGCGGGGTAGATATTCAACTCAATGGTGAACAACTCCAATCGTTAGGTAAACCTGGTGAGGTTAAAACAGTAACTATTGACAGACAAGGTCTCAAATTTTTACCTAATAATTTGTAATCTTCTATGAACAAAACAGTTGAAGAACGCATTGAAGAATTAAGAGAAATTATCCGTCAACATGATTATAACTATCATGTTCTTGCTCAGCCCACCATAAGTGATTTTGAATATGATAAATTAATGCAAGAATTAATTGATTTGGAAAAAGCCCATCCTCATTTAATTACGCCGGATTCCCCAACTCAACGAGTTGGTTCTGACTTAACAAAAGAATTTAAACCTGTTCAGCATACTACCCCAATGTTGAGTCTTGCTAATACTTACAATGAAGATGAGCTTTATGACTTTGACAGGAGAGTTAAAGAAGGTTTGCCTGCATCAGAAAAGATAGAATATGTTTGTGAACTGAAGATTGATGGAGTTTCTGTTAGTTTAATATATAACGATGGAAAACTTGCAGTGGCTGCTACAAGAGGAGATGGAATAACTGGTGAAGATATTACTCCTAATGTAAAGACAATTAAATCTGTTCCACTCTCAATCAATAAAAAAATATTGAGTGCTTACAATCTCTCTAATTTTGAAGTTAGAGGTGAAATATATATGGAAATTGAAGCTTTCAATAAATTAAATCAAGAACGTGAATTGCTCGGTGAACGAACATTTGCAAATCCAAGAAATTCAACTGCAGGAACAATTAAATTACAGGACCCTAAGATAGTTGCCAAAAGACCACTAAAAATTTTTCTATATTATCTTTTTTCAGATGAGTTAAAATCAAATTCTCAATACGAAAATTTACAACTAATGGAAAAGTTAGGTTTTCCTGTGAATAAAAACTATAAATTATGTAGTAACATGAAAGAGGTAATTGAGTTTTGTAAAGCATGGGAAGAAAAAAGAGATGATTTGCCTTACGAAATAGATGGCGTTGTGATTAAAGTAAATTCTTTAGCTCAACAAAAAGTTTTAGGTACTATAGCTAAATCGCCAAGATGGGCAGTAGCTTTTAAGTTCAAAGCCAAGCAAATAACAACAAAACTTAAAAAAGTTATTTGGCAGGTTGGTCGACTTGGTACATTAACACCTGTAGCCGAATTGGAACCAGTATTTTTAGCTGGCTCAACTATAAGCAGAGCTACTCTTCATAATTTTGATGAAATAAAACGCAAAGACATTAGAGAAGGCGATACTGTTTTAATTGAGAAAGGTGGTGATGTAATTCCTAAAGTTGTATCTGTGATAATTTCAAAAAGAAGTAAAGATTCTAAAGAACTGCTTCCACCTAAATTTTGTCCTGTCTGCGGCTCAAAATTATATAGACCTGAGGGAGAAGTTGCTATTTATTGCGAAAATAATTTATGCCCAGCACAAATTCGTGGCCGCCTGTTGCATTTTGCTTCACGCGGGGCTATGGATATTGAAGGCTTGGGAGAAGCATTAATTAATTTGTTTGTAGATATGAACTTTTTACATTCTTATTCAGATATATATAATTTGAAAAACAGACGCGCTGAGTTGATTAACATTGAGCGACTTGGTGAAAAAAGTGTCGATAACCTTATCAACGCAATAGAAAAAAGTAAAGAAAAAAGCTTTGAAAAGGTATTGTTCGCTTTAGGTATCAGATATGTGGGTGCTGGTGCAGCAAAGAAAATTGCTGAGCACTTTTTATCTATTGACGCTTTGATGAAAGCAACTGAAGAAGAAATTGAATCAATCCATGAGATTGGTCCAAGTATTAGCAAAAGTATAATTAGATATTTTTCTGAAAAGAAAAACAGAGATGAAATTGAAAAGCTTCGACAAGCAGGCTTAAAGTTTGAAATGGAGAAACCCAAAAAAACTTTATACAAATTTGCCGGCAAAACTTTCGTTTTAACAGGCACTCTTTCCAGCATGACCAGAGACGAGGCTAAGGATAAAATTATTTCCTTAGGCGGCAATGTTACAAGTACTGTTAGCAAAAATACTAACTATGTTGTTGTTGGAGAAAACCCTGGCTCTAAGTTGGATAAAGCACAAAAACTTAATGTAACCATACTTTCTGAAGAAGAATTTCTTAAAATGCTAAGTAATAAATAGAATGCTAAATAAAATTAAGACTAAGCTTGCATATTTTTTAATAAAAAAAAAGTATTTATTAAAGACCGGCCCAATTTATTTTAATAATATTGTTTCAACTGCAAAAGATATTTTTATTGTTTTGCCTAAAAATGATAATGACTTTTACCATTCCTTATTCATTCTTAGATATTATCTGTTGCATAAAAAACGAGTAACAATTTTTCTGGCAGCTCACCGTTATAATTTGATACCTGAAAAAGAAAAATATAAATATATATCTTATCTGCCTGTGGAAATGAATAAATTTTATTTGCCAGGGAAAAAATTAATTGAAAGATTAAAAGTGGACAAATATGATGTTTTAATTGACTTAAATAGAGATGAAGATGTTTTTTTAACAGCTGTCTCTTGTATAGTTGCTGCAAAACTAAAAATAGGATTTATGAAAAAAGATGCCGACTTTTATTATAATCTGATATTGACCAATCAAGAATTAGAGGCTGAGGTTTGTTACAAAAAAATGTTAAATTCTTTACAAATGTTTTGATATTATTATATTTGCAAAAATAAGCCTAATTCTTAGATTTGTAATAGAATTAAATAAAATAAGGGAATTAAATGAGTGAAAGCATTAATTATGAGATAAAAAAGACAGGTGATATAACTGTTTTTAAATTGAATGAAAAAAAATTTGATTCATCTATAGCCGGTTTTGTTAAAGGAGAATTGACAATTTTGCTTCACACAGAAGATGTAAAAAAATTAGTCTTTGACCTATCGGAAGTTGACTATTGCGATAGTTCTGGTTTAAGTGCTATTTTATTAGCCTTCAGAATTTTACAATCCAATGATGGCCATATTAGACTTGCATCACCCACAAAAAATGTAAAAACTCTCATTGAAATTTCTCAATTAGATAGGGTTTTGCCTATACGCACTAATGTAAATGAAGCAGTTGAGGAACTTAAATCAATATAAACCAATTTTTTAAATAAAACCTTATATTGCCTACTAAAGTTATAACTTTTTCCATGCAGTAAATAAAATAAAATCATCTCTATGGTTGAAAATAAAAAACCTAAATTGAAGTCGAGCTTAAGTATAAAATTACTTATTCTTTTTTTACTTGTTAGCTTAATTGTTCTTATGTTTCCAATGGGGGAGTCTATTGAATCCGATGTAAGTGTTGGTTCAATTTGGATTCATGACGACCTTATTGCATCTAAGACCTTTGAAATATTAAAGGACCCTGAGACTTACAATAAGGAAAGACAAGAAGCTGCCTCTAAGGTTTATCAAATATTTGTCTTACATAAAGATGCACTGGATACTACATTGGACTCAGTCAAAAATTTTAACAAAGTCTTAATAAGAAAGCTTGATGAAAGTATAAAACTTAAGAATAATGACGAGGCTAATTCTACCTTCTTAAGTAAAGACTCGTTTTTATATTTCTTGCAGCTAAGAAAAAAAGAAAATCTTTTCGTTACAAAAGGGAAGATGTCTTTTAACGAGGTTATTGGCTTTATAGAAGACATAATAAAAAAAGTTTATCAACGCGGTTATATTGACCAAACATACAATCAAATAAAAAAAGATAGTATTGCTTTAAGAGATGGTAAATTTGAAAGAGTTGTTCCCAAACGGGTTTATCTTGATAGTAATTCTTTAAGGGATTTTATAGACCTTTACATAAGAAATTATTTTGGTAACAATGAGAAAGTGGTAAATGCAATAACTGAATATCTAGATAACTTTCTAAAACCCAATGTTATTTACGATTCTAAATTAACCGACTTGGCAGTTCGTAGTGCTATGGATAAAGTATCTAAGAACATTGGGATTGTAAATCAGAACGAACGCATAGTAGCAAAGCACGATAGAATAACGCCAGAAATAAAACAAAAGATTGATTCTTACCGTGTAGCTAAGGGAGAAGAAATAGGTTTTTGGGGAAGATTTGCACAAAGTATAGGCAAATATTTTCATATTCTAATCATATTAAGTCTCTATATTATATACATATATTTATTCCGTAAGAAAATTTTCTTGGATAATTTTAAGCTGTTATTAATCTCAATGATTATTTTATTTATAAGTTTTTTGACGTATATCATTTTACAGTTAAATGTGAAAGCACCGGTTGAATTTTTTGTACTTGTTCCTGTAGCCTCAATGCTTTTGACGATAATTTTTGATTCAAGAGTAGGATTTTATGGTACGATAGTAGTTGCCCTTGTGTGTGGTGGTCTGCGAGGCAACGATTATGTCTTTTCAGTTATGAATATATTTGCTGGAGCCCTCGCTGCTTATACTGTAAGAGATATAAAAAATAGAACACAAATATTTAGGTCATTTTCTTTTATACTAATTGGCTATGTTATTGGAATAATTTCATTTGGACTGGAGAGATTTGATTCGATTCAAAATATGCTTGTAAGCTCTGCTTTTGCTACTGCTAGCGCATTGCTGAGCCCGGTTTTTACTTATGGGTTTATTATTTTTATTGAAAAATTTTTTGGTATTACTACAGATCTAACTCTTTTGGAGCTTACTGATCTTAATAGTCCATTATTAAGAGAACTTGCTCGGTCAGCCCCAGGTACGTTTACGCACTCTATGACAATGGGAACTCTTGTTGAAAGTGCAGCCGAAGCAATTGGTGCAAATCCTACTTTGGCAAGGGTTGGAGCTTATTACCACGATATTGGCAAAATATTAAATCCATCTGGTTTTGTAGAAAATCAGTTAGATAATAAAAATATTCATGACAATTTATCCCCTGAAGAAAGTGTACAGATTATTTTAGAACATGTTGAAAAAGGTGTCACGTTAGCTAAACAGTATAACTTACCTCAAGAAATTATAGATTTTATCCCAATGCATCATGGTACAATTGTTATTTCTTTCTTTTATGAAAAAGCAAAAAAATTATATGGTGAAAATAATGTCGATGTTAATTATTACAGCTATAAAGGTCCAAAACCAAATACAAAGGAGACAGCTCTTGTAATGCTTGCCGATGCTTGTGAGTCCACTGTGAGGTCTATGAACGATGCCGACTCTCAAAAAGTTGAAAATGTTATTAATAATATAATAAATAATAGACTTAACGAAGGACAACTAGACGATTCACCGCTTACTTTTAGGGATATTAAAAAAATTAAGGAGTCATTTCTAAGTATTTTAATTGGACAACATCATAAAAGAATTAGATACCCAAATCAAGCAGAGATTGAAAATAAAAATGACTCTACATGAAAATACAATGAGAATCTAACTGATGGAACAATTCATTAATGAGTACCTTACTTTAATAAGAATTGAAAAAAATCTTTCCGATAATACTGTTAATTCCTATTCATCTGATATAAAAAAATTTTTGAGTTTTGCAGAGAAAAACAATATAACCGATTTGAACGATATCGATTCCAACTTGATTGCACAATATTTTCATTTACAGCGTGAACGTGGTATTAGCGGCTCATCTATGGCACGCTATCTTTCATCACTTAAAGGTTTTTTTAAGTATTTGTTTAAAAGCAAATATATAAAAAAAAACCCAACTGAAAGCTTAAACTCTTCTACTAAATCAAGAAAGCTGCCATTAGTTTTGACTTTTCCTGAAATAGAAAAAATCTTGAATGCACCAGAAGTAAATAATAAACTTGGCTTGCGTGATAAAGCTATACTTGAACTATTATACTCTTGTGGATTGCGAGTTTCAGAACTTATCAACATAAAAATTACTGATTTATTTTTTAATGAAGATGTTATAAGAGTGTTTGGAAAAGGATCTAAACAAAGAATCGTCCCTATTGGTAGAAGTGCTGTTGAATGGATTAAAAAATATCTCGTTGAATCGAGACCTTTAATTGAAAAAAAAAATCATAGTAAAAATTATTTGTTTCTCAACAGCAAAGGCTCGAAACTAACACGTATGGCAATTTGGAAAATTGTTGCCAAGTATGCTCAACTGGCTGGCTTAGAGAAAAAGGTTCACCCTCATATCTTTCGACACAGTTTTGCAACTCATTTATTGGAGGGTGGTGCTGACTTAAGAGCAGTGCAAGAAATGCTTGGTCATGTAGATATTTCAACTACTCAAATATACACCAATGTTGACAGAAACTATGTAAAGCAAGTTCATAAGGAACATCATCCAAGAGGCTAGTTTTTTATGAATATGAAATATTCTTCTTCAAATCATAATTATTATCTTTGAGTGATGAATAGTAAAGGATATATCTTATTGCTTGTATTAATCGCTGTTTTAACCTTTTCTTGTAGAAAAGAAAGTAAATCTTCTTATGAAAAATCCCAATTGAGCAGTGATACATTAAGAAAAACATTTTTTTATTCAATATTATTGACTTCTGATTTCAACAAAAAAGCTGCCGATTCTGTTGTTTATAATCTGAAAAATAAGCTTGAAGACACACTCATTATAAAAAAACAATCTGACAACAAATACGCTGTTTTTATTGGAAATTTTAATGATAATTATTCTGCTGGTAAACATGCTTATGAACTATTTGAAGATTCCCTAATTTCAGATTATAAAATTGTTAAAAATGATTCTGTAATATTCGACCTGTATTCTAATATCCCTTTTGTTGCAAATTTTGAAAATAGACCGTCTGTTTATAATTATAGTTTGTTAAGTAACAAGTATTACTTAGTCTGGAGCAAGTGGGGAAGAAAAGTTATAAATCTTAATATGACGAAAAACTTTGAACTGTGTTTTATTTCTACTGCAATGGGAATGGGCTGGCAAGGCGGTTTCCCATATATTCTTGATGCAAGAATTTTTATTTATCGGAGGCTGACAGGCGATATTAAAGAAATTGATTTTCTCGGACAAGGGCTGCAATTGTACACTTATTGGGAAACGCCAGATACTTTTAAGGTTAATTTTACAGTTTTAGATTCAATTCATACCAATATCCTAATTCAAAAAATAATTGCTTTTAATGACAGCGGGAAAAAGCTTTATCAAATAGAAAGAAAATATAATTTATTGAAAGATGGATTTCCTTATCCCCCGCAAATTGTACCTAACTTAATCTCGCCTAATTCAAGGTATAATCTTAATTATGAGCAGACAAATTCAAAGAATACATTTTATTTGTACGATGTGCAGTTAAATTTACGCTACGAAATAATAAAATCTAAGTATAACCTTTTTAATTCTGATTGGACTGAAAATGGAAATTATTTATTTATTATGCTACAAGATAAAAGGTCAAGAGGTAATAACAATGGCATTAAAAGGGCATTAGAATTTATTATTTATAACGTAGTTGAGAAGAAAATTGTGCGTTACTTTAAAGGCTACAAATATAAAAACTACTTGATAAATGGTAACTTGGTTTTATTTGATCAAAGAAACGAACATGAATCGAAAATTGTTGTCTATAATTTTGTAAAAGACCATTTGATAAATGAAATTAAATTGAAAAGTGGTGTTGGGCTAAATAATATTCTATTTTAGTGAAAAAATGAACAGTTATAAAAGAACATTAAAATATGTTAGACCTTATTGGAAGCATCTTACCCTTTCGGTAATATTCACTTTTTTATACTCTATTCTTAATGGTGCATCAGTTTATCTATCCATTCCTTTGCTTGATACTCTATTCCAACAGACGGGCGTAGAAACTGTACAGAAGTCAACTAATATTGTGTCGTCTGCCAATTGGATTGATTCGATAACAAGAAGTATTTCGATATGGTTTAAGCATCTTATCTTTACAGGTAGCGTAACTGAAATATTAATGCGTATTTGTATTTTGATCTTAATAGCTTTTCTTGGTAAAAATATTTTTGGCTATTTGCAATCTTATTTCTTGTCTTACGTTGAGCAAGGAGTTGTAAAAGACTTAAGAAACGATGCTTATCAACACCTTCACAAGTTACCCATGAGTTTTTTTAAAAGTGAAAAAACTGGCAACCTGATTTCAAGAATTACAAATGATGTTAATATGGTACAGACCAGCATATCAGCAGTTTTTCTTAATTTGCTTAGGGAGCCCTTAAATATTATTGTTTTTTTAGGTATAGCCATATCAATAAGCTGGAAGTTAACTTTGTTTTCTATCTTTGTTTTTCCATTTTCAATTGGGATAATAAGTTGGATTGGCATTAAGTTACGAAAACAAAGTGGACTACTTCAGAAAAAAATGGCTGATATTACAACTGTACTGCATGAAACGATTACAGGTGTTAAGATAGTTAAAGCATTTGGAATGGAGAGCTATGAAAATTCTAAATTTAGAGAACAGACCGAGAAATTCTTTCGGCTTACGCTTAAAATTGTAAGAATAAGAAACACAGCAGCCCCTTTAACCGAATTTTTAAGTGTTCTTGCAGGTATAGCAATAATTTATTTTGGCTCCAGGTTAGTCTTAATTGATAAATCACTTTCTGCCGGCGAATTTCTTGGATTTTTATTTGCCATATTTCAAATGATGCCGCCTATTAAAGAACTTAGCAGTGTCAATAATAGAATTCAAGAATCAAGTGCTGCTGCAGATAGAATATTTGAGATATTAGACACTGAGCCTATGGTTAAAAATATAGAAAACCCTGTTATCATTAAAAACTTTAATGAAGAAATTAAGTTCAACAATGTTTCTTTTCATTACGATGATTCGGATGAGTTGGTGCTCGACAAAGTTAATTTTAAGGTGCGTAAAGGAGAAATTATTGCATTGGTAGGAAGTAGTGGCGCTGGAAAGACTACCTTAGTAGATCTCATACCTCGTTTTTATGACCCTACGGAAGGAAACATTACTATAGACAATATTGATATAAGAAAAATCGAAATTGATAGCCTAAGAGCTTTAATGGGAATTGTAACACAAGAAACTATTCTTTTTAACGAATCTGTTAGAGATAATATTGCATATGGTTACAAAGATTACCCACTTGAAAAAATTATTGAGGCTGCTAAAGCAGCCAATGCACATAATTTTATAATGGAACTACCTAATAAATACGATACTATTATTGGTGAAAAAGGTACTAAACTATCGGGTGGACAAAGACAAAGAATTTCAATTGCTAGAGCTTTATTAAAAAACCCACCCATAATGATTCTTGATGAGGCTACTTCTTCATTAGATAATGAATCTGAAGTCTTAGTTCAAGAGGCAATTGAGAGATTAATGAAAGAACGTACTACTTTTGTTATTGCTCATCGACTTAGCACAATCCGAAATGCCGATAGAATTTTAGTTCTTGATAAAGGTAAAATCGTTCAGGATGGAAAACATGAAGACTTGCTAAAAGATCAGTTTGGTATTTACAAACGGCTATATGAGCTTCAATTTAGAGATTAATTTGTGAGATATGGCAAAAAGTGATTAATTAAGCAAAATATAGAATTAAACGTAAAATTTTCATTAATGAATTTTTTGTCTAAAATAAACGATATCTGATGCTAACATTTTATTGCTTCCTCATCTTTTTCTGAAAATGTATATTTTTGTAAAGAGTTTCTGTTAAATAGTGTAACTAACAAAGTATTGCTTTAGAATTTTTAAAATGGGAAATAAATGAAGATAGGTATAATACCTAACATTGATAAAGAAAATATTGTGAATGTAATAGAACGAATTGTAACTCTCCTTAAAGCTGAAAATCTTGATTATGTTATTTGTGATTCGATGCTGAAATTTCGAGGCCAGTTCAGTCAAATTCTTAAAGACTCGCAGTATGAAAAAAGCAAAAACGTCATAAAGTACAGCGACATGGTTGTTTCTGTAGGGGGTGATGGAACGATGCTTCATACAGCTTATGAAGTGTGGAATTATAGCACACCAATGTTAGGTGTAAATATTGGTAAGCTTGGATTTCTTGCAGAATTTGATTTGGAAAGCTTTAGTCAGTTTGTAAAAGAAGTAAAGTCAAATAATTATGTAATTGATGAAAGGATGGCACTTGCTGCAGTATGCAACGGAAGCAAAGAAGAACTTTTTGCAATTAATGATATTGTAATTGACAAAGGACAGTGGTCGAAAATGATTGAAATAACAATTAAAGTCGATGAAAACTATGTTGCTACATTCTCTGCCGATGGAATTATTGTGGCAACTCCAACAGGTTCTACAGGCTACTCGCTGTCTACCGGAGGTCCAATTGTTAGCCCAAAAGCTGATGCTATTACTTTGAGCCCTATCGCACCTCATACACTTACTATACGTCCATTGGTTCTATCAAGCCGCCAAAATGTTTTACTTTTTGTAAAATCACCAATTGATAAGATTAGAATTAGTTTAGATGGACAAAGAGTTAGCTACTTCGATTCTCCGTTAACTGTTTCTATAAAAAGAAGTGAAAAGCCAGTTAGACTTGTACATTCAGCTAAAACAGATTATTTCCAAATTTTAAGAAATAAACTTTATTGGGGTTTGGATTTAAGAACAATAAACAACAAAAAGTCGAGTGTAACATGAAAAAAATGTTATCCATCTTTTTTTTAATTTTCGCAGTAAATATAAACGCGCAAGAAAAATGCGTGACAAAGCTTGATGAAAAATCTGGAAATCCAATGTTGATAGGATTAATTAACAGAGAAGCTTTTGCCGATACAAACTATGCGTGGTGGTTTGATGCTGAATATAAAAATTATAATGTTGATTCAGCTTCTCTTGAAAAAGTTATAGATAAATTAAACGCTTACAATATTGTTATTGTAATGGGAACTTGGTGTTCAGATAGCAGGAGAGAGGTGCCGAGATTTTTTAAAATTCTTGATTATTTAAAATTCCCCCAAGAAAAAATAAAAATGATCGCTGTAGATAGAAATAAGAAAGCATTGGATCGAGAGATAGATAAGTTAAATATTGAGAAAGTCCCAGATTTTATTTTTTATAATGGCGCGACAGAAGTTGGAAGAATTGTAGAATCACCGAAAGAATCCTTAGAGAAAGACATTTCCGCAATTATAACAAAATAAAAAAAGAGGCTGCTAATTTAGGATTATCGTTTTAGCAGCCTTAACTATTTTTTTAATTTTCTACAGTTTCGTATTCTGGAATTTTAACAGTTGTAATGTTCTTGTAATTTTTTGGTTTCTTCGAACCACCATTTTTCTTGTCAGATATTTCAATTGGAATATTGTTGACCTTATCATCTTTCACATCCCTGTAGACGTAAATCTCATTTTTATAATTACGTAAAACAATTTTATCACTGTCTCTGTGCAAAACATATTGAGGCAGTATTGGCACCTTTCCGCCTCCTCCTGGTGTATCAATAACTAAATGAGGAATAGCTAAACCACTGATGTATCCCCTTAGTTTGTCCATTATTTCAAGTGCCTTATCTATAGAAGTCCTAAAATGATTGGTTCCTTTGGTTTCGTCTGCCATAAATAAATAATATGGTTTAACTCGTATTTTAAGTAACTTTAAGAAAAGTTCTTTCAAGATTTCAGGGTCATCATTAACTCCCTTCATTAAAACAGATTGATTACCAATTGGTATTCCAGCATCAGCTAACATTGTACATGCTTTTGTGCTTTCTGGTGTGATTTCCCATGGATGGTTGAAATGAGTGTTAACATAAATTGGGTGATATTTTTTTAGCATTTCACATAATTTTGGAGTAATTCTATGAGGAAGTACACAAGGCATTTTAGTGCCAAGACGAATAATTTCAATATGCTTTATTTTTCGTAATCGAATAAGAATTTTTTCTAACATTACATCGGTTAACATTAGAGGGTCACCACCGGAAAGAATAACATCTCTGATTTCTTTATGCTGTTCAAGGTACTTAAATGCGGATTCAAGTTCTTTCATTGAAATTTTATCTGAGTTACCTACTTTCCTTTTACGTGTGCAAAAACGACAATACATTCCGCATTGACTAGTAGTTAGAAATAGAGCTCTGTCTGGATATCGATGAGTTATATTTGGCACGGGGCTCATTTCATCCTCTTTTAGAGGGTCCTCGAACCCATCCATATCTTCAAGTTCCAATTTATCTGGGACGCATTGTTTCCAAATAGGGTCTCCCGGATAACGAATGAGACTGAGATAATAAGGGTTGATTCGTGCTTGAAAAAATTCATCTAAATCTTCCGCTACTTTCCGGTCGATCCCAAATTTTTCAACAAGCTGGTCGACACTGTGAATGCTATCGCGGATCATTTGTTGCCATAGTTCCATTTGTTTTACCCTTTATGTTATTATGTATTTACCAAATACTATTAAATTGTCATTTTTGGTGTAAAAATCTTTTATTTCGGCAACTATAGAGTATTTATTTCGTAAATAAAAAGTTCTCGTTGATGAATAACTTTCTTTGGAAGATGTCTCTGCCAATAACCATCTTCCGTTTTTTTCTTTAACAAACTTTTCAGCGTGCGATAGTAACGCTTTACCAATTCCCCTGCTTCTTGAACTGGGTTCTACAACAATCCAGTATAAATCATATACTCCATCTGTTAATGGCCTTTTGCCGATGCAGTAATAGCCTAAAACTTTATCCGATTCTACGTAAACAAAAGTGTTGTAATAATTTTCGCTGGACTTATTTAATGTTTCGTCTATTAGTTCCACAGCTACTTTCTTTTCCTCTTCGTTAAAATTTTCTGTCCTTTTAATTATATCTAATATTTCTTCTCTGTCATTATACTGTAACTTGCGTATCATGCTTAATTCTCTTAAGTGCTAACATTATTATTGTGTAAAGCAATTTATCATAAGAATACCCAGCTGTTGCTGCCGACCTCACAAAACCAGAATCTGGTGAGATATCTGGATTGGGGTTAACCTCTATAACATAAGGAATGCCTTTTTTATCAAGTCGAATATCGATTCTAGCATAGTCTCTGCATTCCATGGCGTTAAAAGATTCAATTGCAATTTTCTCTAGTTTGCTTTTTATCTTGTCATCTAATTTTGCTGGGCAGATAGGCTTTGTGTGTTTAAAATAAGTACTGTTTTCAGACCATTTAGCCTCGTAAGTTACAATTCTGGGAAGGTTTTCAGGCAGTCCATCAAAAATGATTTCTGATATTGGGAGTACTTGATTACCCAAAATAGCAACATTTAATTCTCGTCCCTCAATATATTCTTCAATAATTATATCCTGCTTAAATAAATCAAATAAATAAATCAATCTTTGTTTTAAGGTACGATAATCACTTATCACAGAGTTTTCTGAAATGCCAATACTTGCGTCTTCGTTAAGCAATTTTACTATTACAGGGTACTTAATATTGATATCATTTTCTTTGGGAATGTTACAATAAGTTACTGTTAAAAAATTTGGAGTATTTATTCCGTAGGATTTCAGGATTAATTTTGTTCTTGACTTGTTTAAGCAATTTCCAAGGCAAGCTAAGTTGTTTCCAGTGTAAGGTATTTCTAGTATATCAAATAAGCCGGCGTTATAGCTTTCAAAATTTGATTTGCCGTCTATAGATTCCACACAATTGAGAATTATATCTGGTGAGTAGGAAAGAATATTCTGTACATTAATCTTAACGTTACTACCTAATGCTATGGAATTAACTTCTATGAAATGCATTTTTAATGCTTGTTCGATTGTTGTAATTAATTTAGAAAACTCGCTCTCCGATAAATCTACATTGCTTTCGACGTCATTTACTTCCTTACCCAAGTAATTTTGGTAATAACGAACAGGTTCATTGTAACAAACAAGTACTCTTGTTTCGTTTATCATATTAATTTATGCCGTTTTGCCGCTGCAATTAATACTTTATTTATCATTTCTTCATAGCTTAAGCCAGCAGCTCTAGCTGCTTTTGGAAAACAAGAATTGTCAGATGGGTCAGGTAATACTCCTGGCAAAGGATTAACCTCAATTATATTTGGTTCTCCCTTTGAATCTAGTCTAATATCAATTCTGCTCCAATCCTTACATCTTAAAATTTTGTAGGTTTTCAAGGCAATGCCTTTAATTTTTTCTTGCAGTGAACTTTCAATGTTTGCAGGGCATGTAAAAATATCGAGAGGATTTTGTCTGGTGTCATAAATCCATTTAGCTTCAAATGAATAGACAGGTAGGATGCCACTTGGTAACTGGCTGAAATTAATCTCAATAATAGGTAATACTTCAGTTTCTGAATCGTTACCTAAAATAGCAACAGTAAATTCTCTGCCGGGTAGGTATTCTTCAATTATACAAGGTTGGTTATAAGTCTGAAGGCATTGCTGGAGTCTTTGTTGTAATTCTGTTTTATTTTGTATAAAAGAATTATTAAAGATTCCCTTTCCCGAACCTTCTCCAACAGGTTTAATAAATAGGGGGTATTCTAAATTGTGGTTTTCAATATCAGCTAAATTTTCTGCTGTTATAAACTTGGCTGTTGGAACACCATAGTATGAAAGAATTTCTTTAGTTCTGGCTTTGTCTAAGCAAGTCATCATTGTTAACGGGTCAGAACCAGTATAAGGTATTCGAAGCATATCTAACATAGCAGGAATTTGACCTTCTCTGCTAATCCCGTATGCACATTCTGCAAAGTTAAAAACAATATCAGGGCGTTCTTTTTTAAATTTTTCGTATGCATCTTCGTTTGCTTCAATCATTATTACATTATGAAATAGTTCCAAAGCACTTTTTATTGAGTTAACAGTTTCAATTGTATCCCATTCTGCAAATGTATCGTTGTAAGTGGTTGAGTTTTTAGAGAGAGGCGAGACCATTGCGTACTCGAAAGAATTTTCTTCTTCCGGTTTTAAGTTGTATGTAAGAGCAACTTTCAACTTTTTATTTAGTATAAAGGAACTAATACAGAAACCTTCAAAAATTTTTTCATGCAATATAACTTTTTAAAATTTATATGCAACAACTTTGCTAAAATTTTTTTAGAAAATTTTTTCTAATCGATCTTTGTTGTGACGTTAAACAATGTAAGAGAGTTTAAGTAATGATGAATAATTTTCAGCGAGAGTTTTTCTTACTACCGAATTTTTTTCTTGACGAAGTTTATCATCGCTTGCAATTAAGTTAAAAGCAGTTTGCTTTGCGTCCTCAATAATTTCTGAGTCGTTTATTATATCAGTATACTTTAATTCCGGCAACCCGCTTTGTTTTGTTCCAAAGATGTCTCCAGGTCCTCTAAGTTTCAAATCAATTTCAGAAAGCTTAAAACCGTCAGCATATTTTATCATTGCGTTTAATCGTATAATGGATTTATACTTTTCTATTTGAGCTGGTGACATGTATTCAAAGTCAAAGTTATATTGTTTCATCTTAATATCATATTCATCCTTTGTTATTAGAATGCAATATCCCTGCTCTATACTTCTGCCAACCCTTCCTCTTAGTTGATGCAGTTGTGATAATCCGAACCTGAAAGCATCGTTAATAACAATAATATTTGCTGAAGGGATATCTATTCCGACTTCAATTACAGTAGTAGAAATTAGAACATCAAACTCCTTGCGTGCAAATTTTAACATTATTTCTTCTTTTTCTTTCCAGTTCATCCTACCGTGAATAAGAGATACTTTTAAGTCACTTAAATACGTCTGTTTTAGCTGATTGAAATATGTCTCAGCTGCCTTTAGTTCTAATTTTTCTGATTCTTCAATAAGAGGGTAAACTAGAAATGTTTGACAGCCTTCTTTTGCTTTAGCCTTTATAAAATTATAGACTTCCGGTAATTTCTTTTCACTTCTTATGTATGTTTTTACAGGTTTTCTGTTAGCTGGCATTTCTTTAATATATGAAATATCTAAGTCGCCATATAAAGTCATTGAAAGCGTTCTCGGAATGGGAGTTGCAGTCATAACCAATACATTAGGGGTAAAACCTTTTTCAATTAATCTTGCACGTTGAACAACACCAAATCTATGCTGTTCGTCTATTACAACTAAACCCAACTTATGATAGACAACATTTTCCTCTATAAGTGCGTGTGTGCCTATAATTATATCTGCATCGCCAGTTTTTATCTTATCTAAAACTGTTGCTCTTTCTTTTTTAGATTGCCCGCCAATTAATAAGACTACCTTAATATCTGAATCGGAAATCAGTTGGCAAATTTTTTTATAATGCTGGTCAGCGAGAATTTCAGTAGGAGCCATAAGAACAGATTGATAACCGTTATATTTAACAATAATCATAGAAATAAGCGCAACGATTGTTTTTCCACTGCCTACGTCTCCTTGTAAAAGTCGATTCATTGGTTTTTTGCTTTCAAGGTCTTTTCTTATTTCGGATAGTACATGCAATTGATCCTTAGTAAGTTCAAAAGGCAGTCTTTTAAGAAATTTTTTAATGGGTTCCGCCTTTATTTGAAATGGAATTCCTGTTATGGTTGATTTCACAAAATTTTTTCTTATTGCAACTAAACATTCAAAGTAAAACATTTCTTCAAATTTTAGTCTTTCCCTTGCTTTTTCTAAAAGAGTAAAATTTTGTGGGAAATGAATATTTTTAATTGTTTGTTTTATATCGAGTAACTTTTTTTCTTGAATAATATATTCTGGCATGCTTTCTTCAATTTGATCAGAAAAATGTTCAACAGCATAATGAATAATTTTCCTTAAACTAAAGTCACCTAAATTGCTTTCCTTTAGTTCTTTTGGAATTCTGTAGAAGGGAATAATTTTGCCAGTGTGAAGAAAATCATCAGTTTCATTTTTCCCAAGTCTGTCAAAATCTGGGTGAACAAACTGCAGATTTCCGTATTTTGTTATAACAGGTTTAGCAGAGATTGCATAAAATTCACCTTTGTTAAACAATCCACTGAAATATCTTATACCTTGAAACCAGATTCCCTCATAAAAACCGTTATTGTCTTTGAACTTTACTTTTAGAATTTGCTTTCTCCCATACCTAATTAGTTCTTTGTTAATTACTTCACCAATTATAGTAACTTCGCCATTATATCCATTAATTACATATTGAAGAACTTTTGAACTTGTTAGTATATTTGCTCTATCCAAATGTTTATATGGCATATAAAAGAGAAGGTCTCTAATTGTTTTGATTCCAACCTTAGCAAAAGATTCGGCTCTTTTGGGGCCAACTGATTTTAAGTATTGAATATTTATGGAAGGTTCAAAAGGCATTTAATATACTTATTAAAAAACTGACTTAAATATAAAAGTCTTACTCAATATTATAAACCTCAATTTAGCGAAGTTTACATTTTAATAAAAAATATTGATTAGTCTTCAGACTTCATGTCGCGGGTCATTAATTCGTAGGTAACTTTGATTGGGTCGCGCTCTTCAAAAAGTATTTGATAGACGGCAGAACAAATTGGAGTTTCCACTTCGTGTTCTTTTGATAATTGATGGACAGCTTTAGAGGTTTCAACACCTTCGGCTACCATGTTCATTGATTTTAGTATATCCTTTAGTTTTTTCCCTTTTCCAATCTGTTCACCAACATATCGATTTCTGCTGTGTCTGCTCATGCATGTAACTATTAAATCACCCATTCCGGAAAGACCGGAGAAAGTTTCAGGTCGTGCACCCAAATAAATTCCGAGACGTGAGATTTCTGCAATACCGCGTGTCATAATTGCAGCTTTAGTATTATCGCCAAACTTAGCTCCATCAACTATACCAGCGCCTATAGCAATTACATTTTTAAGTGCTCCGCCATATTCAACGCCAAGTATATCAGTAGAAGAGTAAACACGAAAATAAGAGGTCATAAAGGTAGCTTGAATTTGCTTTGCTGTTGAGATATCAGTAGAAGCAGCTACAACAGCGGTAGGAATTTTTCTACTTACTTCTTCAGCGTGGCTAGGACCAGAAAGTACACCAATAGCTGGACTTTGGATGTCTTTTATTTCGTCTTTTATTACTTGGGAAATTGTCATTAAGGATTTTTTTTCAATACCTTTTGCAACACTTACAAAAGTAGTGTTTTTGTAGTCGAATTTTTTAATTTCCTTCAGCACATTTCTAACAAATTGTGAAGGTATTGCAATAACTAACATGTGTTTGTTAAATGATGCGGTTTCAAGGTCGTGTGTTATACTAATTTCTTTTGGTATTTTAATTCCAGGCAGGTAAATTTTATTTTCTCGGTGGCGGTTAAGAATTTTAGCATAACTCTTTTTGTATTCCCATAAAGTAACTTCATGACCATTTAAGTGCAGTAAAATAGCAAGAGTAGTGCCCCATCCACCAGCACCAAGTACAGAAATTCTCATGCTTAGATTCCTTGCCTAAGTCATCTATCCTTTTTGAACAATTTAATCTTATTCTCGTTGCCTTGTACTAATCTTCCGATATTTTTTCTGTGAGTAAAAATTACGAGGAGAACCAATGCAATCACAAAAGGAAGAATGGTATTGTAATTTTGGATGTGTGCGTCGAAAACATTTTCCCTCAAGACTAAAAATAATGGTACTGAAACTGCAGCAGCAAGTGAGCCAAGCGAAATATAACGAGAAAATGAAACCACAATTACAAAAACTACAAGTGCAAGTAACATATCTACAGTGATAAGTGTAATTAAAAATCCCAATGCAGTAGCTATACCCTTTCCACCCTTGAATCCAGCAAAGACAGTCCAAATGTGCCCTATAACTGCTGAAGTACCACATATAATTTGGATGAGAGTAAAATCATCGAATGGAGTTATATTAGCGAAAGGGAAGTTATCGAAATAAAGTCGAGCTATAAATATAACAACTACTGCTCCTTTTAACGCGTCTAGAATTATTGTTAACAAACCATATTTCCATCCTAGTACGCGAAAAACATTTGTACCACCAGCATTGCCGCTACCATAATCTCTAATATCTATTCCTCGTACAAGTTTACTTATTATTATGCTAGTAGGAATTGAGCCAATTAAGTACGAAGCAATTATTACAACAATTAAATTTAACATGAAACAGACCTCAAATATTTATTAACTAAATTATGCAAAAAGATTTTGATAAACAATGCAAAGGTCTTTGAGCTTTACTTTAGTATTTTTCTTAGCAAATCTACATCAGTATTATCAGTAACTTTAAAATTTAATGACGCGCCTTCAACAATTTTGATATTAAATCCAGCTCGTTTAACTATAACAGATTCATCTGTACCTAAGAATTTTTCTTTCTTTATATTATCGAAAGATTTTTTAAGATATTTATAGCGAAATATTTGAGGCGTTTGCACATAGTAAATATTTTTTCTATCCACATAGTCTATAATATTTCTTTTGCCTTTAATTAAAGTGTCTTTTGCTTTAATAGCAACCACAACGTTACCATATTTTTTTGCAGATTTAATTGCCCTGTTAAGAACTTCGTTTGGCAGTAATGGTCTTACAGCGTCGTGAATAACAATTAAATCATTTTCTTCAGCATCTAAAGAATTCAATGCGTTAAGTACAGAATATTGACGATGAGAGCCACCCTCAACAATTTTAATTACTTTGTCAAATTTATATTTGTTCTTTATTTTATTTATTAATCCGAAGTATTCTTTTTTTGCTGCAACTATAATTCCATCTATCATAGAATTCTTTTGGAATAATTCAATAGTATAGGCAATTATTTCCTTGCCATTTAATTTTATATATTGTTTTGGGATGGAAGATTTAACCCTTCTCCCAGAACCAGCCGAAGGGATTATAACAAATATTTTCATAATTAAATTATAAGCATTGCATCGCCGTAACTTAAGAATCTATATCCTTCTTTTAATGCTTTTTTATATGCCTTCATAACATTTTCATAGCCGCCAAAAGCAGCTGCAAGCATTAAAAGTGTAGATTCCGGCGCATGAAAGTTTGTAATTAGTTTTTTGACAATCTTAAAATCATAAGGTGGAAAAATAAATTTGTCAGTCCAACCAAAATTAGGTTTTACAAAACCTTCTGCAGTAACACTGCTTTCTAGTGCTCTTGTTGTACTGGTGCCAACTACAAAAACATTCTTTTTTTCTGACAAAGTTTTATTTATCGCTTCTGCAGTTTCCTCAGGTATTTCGAAGTATTCTGAATCCATCCTGTGTTTAGTTAAATCTTCTACCTCTACTGGTCTAAAAGTTCCTAAACCAATATGAAGAATTACAGGCACAACTTTTATTCCTTTTTTTTGAATTTTTTTTATCAGCTGCGGTGTAAAATGGAGCCCTGCAGTAGGGGCAGCAACAGAACCATCGACTTTAGCAAAAATAGTTTGATAATTCTCACGGTCTTCCGGTACAGGTTCTCTTTTAATGTATGGTGGGAGGGGAGTAGTACCTATTTTTTCAATTGCTTGGAAGATATCCCCGGCTTCTTCATTAAAGCGAACCGTTCTGCCGCGCGAAGTAGTATTATCAATAACTTCGCACCAAAGATTGTCAGAAAAATAAATTCGGTTGCCAATTCTAACTTTGCGGGCAGGGTCAACAATAACATCCCAAATTTTATCTTCTTTATTTAATTCCCTTAGCACAAAAACTTCTATTTTTGCGTTTGTTCTTTCTTTTTTGCCAAATAAGCGTGCTTGCATTACTTTACTTTCGTTTACTACAAGCACGTCACCTTTGTTCATATAGTCAATAATGTCTGAAAATATTTTGTGTTCTATTTCACCTGTTTTTCTATCGAGCACGAGCATTTTAGCTTTATCCCTTGGATTGACAGGGAATTTAGCTATTGCCGTTTTAGGCAAGTTGTAGTTGAAATCTGAGAGCTTCATTTTTTCTTCTAACATTTTACTCCCGCTTTTTAATTAATTGATACAATCTTACTTATAGAAATAAAAGGGGTTGACTAAAAATTAAATTTACGGTGCATTTTTGTTTTAATGAACATAACTTTTTTAGACAACCCCTTTGATTATTTTATTTTTTCTTTTTAGTAACTTTTTTTGAACTCTTTTTGGTTTTGGGTGAACCATTTACTAAAGCTGCTCTTGCTGCAGCCAATCTTGCAATAGGAACTCTAAATGGTGAACAGCTAACGTAGTTCATTCCGACTTTATGGCAAAAATCGATTGAATCTGGATCACCGCCATGTTCACCACAAATACCCACTTTAAGATTTTCTCTTGTCTGTCTACCCAATTTTGTGCCAAGCTCTACCAATTTACCTACACCTGTTGTATCGAGACTTTCAAATGGGTCTTTTGGCAGAATTTCTCTTTCAACATATTTAGGAAGGAATTTACCGGCATCGTCCCTTGAAAGCCCAAATACAGTTTGCGTCAAGTCATTTGTCCCAAAACTGAAAAATTCAGCTACCGTAGCAATCTCATCTGCTGTAACGGCAGCTCTTGGAAGTTCAATCATTGTACCAAGCAAGTAGGGAATTTTAATTCCTTTCTCGTTGAAAACCTCTTCAGCCACTTTTCTTACGATTTTTTCTTGCAGCTTAAGCTCGTTAACGTGACCAACAAGTGGAATCATAATTTCGGGTTTAACTTTAATTCCTTTTTGTGCAACGTTAGCAGCAGCTTCAAAAATAGCTCGGGCCTGCATTTGAGTTATTTCTGGATAGCTTATTCCTAATCGGCAGCCTCTAAATCCAAGCATAGGATTAAATTCTTTAAGTGATTCAATTTTTTCTTTTATCTTATCTATGGGCATATTAAGTTCTTCAGCCACTTGTTGAATTTCATGTTCTTCGTGGGGCAAGAACTCATGTAATGGTGGATCTAAGGTTCTAATTGTGACTGGCTTACCAGCCATCACCTCAAAAATTCCTTCAAAATCTGCTCTTTGATAAGGCAGCAATTTATCTAAAGCATTTTTTCTTTCTTCTTCACTTTCTGAAAGAATCATTTCTCTAACGTGTAATATTCTATCACCGCCAAAAAACATGTGTTCTGTTCTACAAAGCCCAATTCCTTCTGCACCGAATGCAATTGCATTGGCTGCTTGGTCTGGCTGGTCAGCATTAGTACGTACACCTAAAGTTTTATATTGGTCTGCCCATTTCATTAAGCTATTGTATGTTTGGAAAATTTCGGAATCTTCAGGTTTGAGTTCTTTAGTTATAAGCACTTGAATTACTTCTGAAGGTTTTGTTTCAAGCTGCCCTAAAATTACTTCTCCTGTAGTTCCATCAATTGAAATATAGTCGCCTTCTTTAATAGTTACATCTTTGCCCTCAACTTTCATCAAGCCATTTTTGTAATCAATATTAAGTGCACCGCAGCCGGCAACACAGACTTTACCCATTTGTCGTGCAACTAAAGCCGCATGAGATGTCATGCCGCCTCTTGCAGTAAGAATTCCCTCAGCTGCGTTCATGCCTTTAATGTCTTCTGGTGAAGTTTCAATTCTAACAAGGATTACTTTTTCGCCCTTAGAAGCCATTTCTTCTGCGTCTTGAGCTGAAAAAGCAATTTTGCCGGAAGCTGCGCCCGGTCCTGCATTCAAACCTTTTGCTAAAAGTCGTCCATTTTCAATTGCACTTCTTTTTTGATTAAGGTCAAATATAGGTCTGAGCAACTGATTAAGTTGGTTTGGTTCAATTCTTAACAAAGCCTCTTCTTTCGAAATTAGTTTTTCTTTAACCATATCAACGGCCATTTTAATTGCTGCGAAGCCGGTTCTTTTTCCTACACGACATTGAAGCATCCATAGCTTGCCTTGTTGAATTGTAAATTCAATATCCATCATTTCCTTATAATGTTTTTCAAGGATGGATCTAATTTTAACAAGCTGTTTATAGACTTGTGGATTATCTTTTTGAAGGTCTTTAATTGGTAGTGGAGTGCGAATGCCTGCTACTACATCTTCACCTTGAGCGTTAAAGAGATATTCACCGTAAAAAACATTTTCGCCTGTAGCTGGGTCGCGAGTGAACGCAACACCAGTACCCGAATCATCGCCCATGTTGCCGAAGACCATAGATTGAACGTTTACGGCTGTTCCCCAGCTTTCCGGGATGTTGTTCAATTTGCGATAAACTATTGCTCTTTCATTCATCCAAGAGCCAAATACAGCGCCAATTGCTCCCCAAAGCTGTTCCATCGGGTCCTCAGGGAAATCGTGGCCTGTTATTCTTTTAATTTCTGCCTTATACTCTGAAACTAACTCTTTAAGATGGTCAGCATTTAGTTCTGTATCTTTTGTAACTCCAGCTTGCTGTTTCTTTCTATCCAAAATTACTTCAAATGGGTCGTGGTCGTGCTTGTCTTTTGGTTTTAATCCAAGCACTACATCACCATACATTGCAACAAATCTTCTATATGAATCATAAGCAAATCTCGGATTTTTAGTTTTCGATATTAATCCTTGAACCGTAGAATCATTCAGTCCTAAATTAAGTATTGTATCCATCATACCAGGCATAGATGCCCTTGCACCGCTGCGCACCGAGACTAATAATGGGTTTTGAGGGTTACCGAACTGCGCAGCCATTTCTTTTTCAATTTTTTTTAAGGCATCTAATACTTGTTTTTTAAGTTCTTTCGGGTATGAATGATTATGTTGATAATAATAAGTACATACTTCGGTAGTAATTGTGAAGCCTGCTGGAACGGGAAGACCTATATTAACCATCTCGGCTAAATTTGCTCCTTTTCCGCCCAATAGGGCTTTCATATCTGCTTTCCCTTCTGCACGTTTACCACCGAAAAAGTAAACGTACTTTGGTGTTCTTTTCTTTGCCATTTACATTTCCTCCAATAAATAGGTTAATTATTAAAGTTAGTTACTAATTGTTCATTGCCCAACAGCAATTTATTTAAAATTTGTTAAGTGTTTTCAACAGTAGTTTTTCAAATTCGTTATTTTCTTCTAAGTTTAGTTTTATTTTTAGATAGTAAATATCAATATCGTCTAATTCTCTTGCGAAATTTATAAATTTAACTGCATCTTTTTGAGTAGTAAGTACCGAGTAAGCATTAGTTTGATAGAATTTTTTCCTTATTTGTTGAATTTCTTTTAGAGTGTAATTTTTATGGTCTGGGAATAACATTTTATTGGTAAAATCAATATTGTTCTTTTCCAATACCCTTAAAAATGAGTATGGTTTAGCAATTCCACATACGACTAAACTTTTTTGTCCCACAAAATCTTGAATGTTGTAATAATGATGAGTTTTAACATCGTAAATGCCTTCAGCAGTATAATAGCCGTTGAAGACTGGTTTACTTTCAAAATATTTTTTGATTTTAGCGGGTATTTCTTTTTTTTCAGAAAACTTTCTATTTAAGATTATTACATCAGCCCTTTTTAACGAATCAAACGGTTCTCGCATTAAACCAAGTGGTAAAAGGTTCTGTTCGGTTTGTTCTTCTTTTATTAAGAAGCGCTGGTCAATTATTAAAATATCCAGGTCCCTGTAAATCCATCTATGTTGAAAGCCATCATCTAAAATTATCATGTCAAGTTGTGCATCTTTAATAAATTTTTTTGCCCCCTTAACTCTATTTTCACTTACTGCAGCCGGAACCTTTAATTCATCTGCTACAAAGTAAATTTCATCACCGCATTCATTAACTTTAGTAAAAATTTTTTGCCCATCTGAAACAAATAAATATCCTTTGGAGTTTCTTCTGTAGCCTCGACTTAAAACGCCCACCTTTATTTTTTTATTTTTTAAAATATTAGCTAAATAAATTACGGCTGGAGTTTTACCAGAACCGCCGACTGTAATGTTGCCAATGGATACAACTTTCACTGGTACTTTTTTAACCTTAAAAATATTTTTGTCGAAAAGAAAATTTCTAAATCTTACTATTAACGAATACACTAAAGTTAGGGGTGAAGCTAATATTCTAATTATTCCGAGCACAGTTTTGAAGCTTCCTTTCTTAGTTTGTTCAGTTTAATTTCACAGTCGGTTATTAACTTGTTAGTTTCTTCGTAATTCAATTTTGAATCAATCCATATTGGTTCAGAAAAAACTACATTAATTATGCTGAAGGGATATGGAACCTCAAAATTATCCCAGCTTTTTAGTACTTTTTTTTTGCAGCATGAAATTCCAGCAAGTATTAAAGGAATTTTTTTTGTTTTTGCAGTTATTACTGCTCCAGCTTTCATTTTGTAAGGCGGCCCTTTAGGTCCATCCGGTGTAATAGCAATTGAATATCCATTTTCTGCTAATTCTAATAATAGGAGCAAAGCTTCTTTTCCGCCATTGCTGCTGGAACCACGAACTACTTTGTAACCCCACCTTCCTAATAGTTTTTCAAGTATATCTCCATCTTTACTTTTACTAACAAGTGCCGCGATATTTGTGTCTTTGTGAATATACCAGCCCGTTAGCATTGTACCATGCCAAAAAGCAGAAACAAAATTTTGTTTCTCACTTTTAAATTTTTCTATAGTTGAATAATTTTTGTAACGAATCTTTACAGTCTTCATCAAAAAATTTATCAAAGAACTTAGAACAGTTAAACCCAGATAGTATAATATTTTTTTCCTTACTTTTTTAGTGCTCATTCAATTCTGTTATAATTAGTTCTGCTGCTTTTTTAGATGCATTACCGTCACCCAATTTTTCTTTAATTGAACCTAATTTATTTTTTAAATTATTGTACAGTATTTCATCTTTTAATAATATTTTGCTTTTTCTATAAATTTTATCTGTTGTTACATCCTTTTGAATTAATTCCTCCACAATTTTTTCACCAGCGATAATATTAGGCATTGCAATTGTTTTAATGCTGGCCAACAATTTTCCTATGATGTAGGAAAAGACACTTGTTTTGTAAACCACTATAAAAGGTAACTGAAGTAGTGCAGCTTCCAAAGTTGAAGTGCCAGATTTAATTATGCCAAATTTTGAATATTTTATTAAATCATAAGTATTTCCTCTAACAAGATGATAATTTGATGATGAGGTAAATTTGTTGAAGACCGAAACCTCAATGTTTTCGGAACAGGCAATAACTATTTGCAAGTTAAAATCTTTTGCAAGTTTTTCAGCAGCAGTAATTACAGCTGGGAATATTTTTTTAATTTCTTGCTGTCTGCTGCCGGGCATTACCAAAAGAATATCTTTGTTTTCTTCTAAGTTAAATTTGGTTATAAGTTCTGTCCTGGTTAAAAACTTATAATTGTTAATTCTGTCAATTAAGGGGTGACCGGTATAGTCGACTTTAAAATTATGTTCTCTATAAAAATTGACTTCGAATGGGAAAACTACAATCATTTTATCTATAAGCTGCTTAATTTTATTTACTCGTTTTTTGCCCCATGCCCACACTTGAGGGGAAATGTAATAAATAATTTTTACTCCCATTTCTTTAATTTTCTTAGCAAAGTTAAGATTAAAACCCGGGTAATCGATTAAAATTGCTGTGTGAATATTTTCCTCTTTGATTTTGTTAATCAAAGTTTTTTGAACAGCTTTGATAAAAGGGATATGTTTTAGCACCTCTACAAAACCTAAGAAAGACATTTGTTTTATGTGGTATTGAGCAATAAGTCCTTCTGCTACCATTTTGTCTCCGCCTATGCCATAGAATTTAATTTTGGGATTAATATTCAACAGTTCTTTTATTAGTGCTGCCCCGTGTAAATCACCAGAAGCTTCGCCTGCAATAATCATTATTTTATTAGTCAATTTTTAACCAAGAAAAGTATTACTAAAATTAATGTTACAGAAAGAATTGCTTGTAAAGTTCTAATTTCAGACTTCAAACCTGCCCTTGGGTTGTAGGGCGGTTGTTCGGTTATTTGTTTTTTATAGGGTGTAAATTTAGGAATTAATTTTGGTACATTTAACAGGTAATCTTTATATGCGTCCCCGAACTTTAATAGGAGAAATTTTTCTTCTTCTTTTATTATTTGGCTGTATTGGAAGTAAAAGAACAATAAAGCGAAAATTTGAAGATATGGGAAAAGAGCCAGCGACATAATTCCAATTCCCAAGTATATGAGCATATTACCAAGATATAATGGATTGCGCACATGAGCGAAAGCACCAGAGACTACTAAATAAGTAGCTCCAACCCCGGCTGTAGTTCTGGTTTCACTGCCTGCGTAACTTACCCCCCAAAATCTAAAGAGTTCTCCTATAAGTAAAATAACAAAGCCAATTAAAAGACTTAACAAGTTAGTTCTTTGAAAAATGAGCATGACAATTAAAAAGGGTAAGGGAGTATAACTCCTGTACTTAAAAAAAATATTTGAAAGATTTTTTGCCATAGTTAAAACTTAGTTTATCCTTGCATATAAACTTCTTTTCTTTTTAGAACAGCTTGATGCCGTTTACGGAGGTGCTTTTTGTTTTTTAATTCTTCTAATTTCTTTATAATATCACTAAAATCTTTGAACGGGTAGTAAGAGATTCGATTTTTTTCACAATATTTCAATAAAGAGTTCTTTGCAAAGATGAAATCACAAAATTGAGCGGGACAGGTATCAGAATAGCCGTCGCCAATGTAAACACTAAAATCATCATCACTAGAATGTTCAATTATGTGATTGCGTTTGCAATTTGCACAGCTTTTGCACTCTTCATCTGTGTACGGGAAAAAGGGTATTAGTTCATTGTTCTTTCCAAAAATTAATTTGTTAGAATAGAAATTAAGGTAGCTTATTTTTTCTTTTGATAAGATTCTTTTAATATAATAATCGAGTCCGTCACTTAATATCCAAATTTGAAAGTTATTCAATTTGCAATAGTCTATGAAATTTAAAAATGTCGGTTGAATACACATCGAATCTATAAAAGAATCAAATTCTTCAAGGGAAAGGTTATTTACAGTTTTACACAGTAGTTCCCATGTTTGGATTGAATTTATTTTTTCATCTATCCAGTCCTTAACAATTTTTTTTGCTTTTGATGGATCACCAAAATGAAGAAAGATTTCTTCACCTACATCTTTAACAGTAATAGTGCCGTCAAAATCAACAAAAATTTTGAATGTACTTTTATTCAGCATTTTAGTTTACGTTAATTTCGTTAAACTGGACAGCTGCAAGTTTAGAGATACCTTCTTCTTGCATTGTAACACCATACATAGTCTCGGCTGCTTCCATTGTACGCTTGTTATGTGTGACGATGATAAATTGTGTCCTTTTACTGAACTCGGCTAATAGTTTGGTAAAACGGTCAATATTTGCATCGTCAAGCGGTGCATCTACTTCATCTAAAATGCAAAAAGGACTAGGCTTAACAAGGTAAATAGAAAACAGCAATGCTATTGCGGTTAAAGTTTTCTCGCCGCCAGAAAGCAATTCAATTGTTGTGGGGCGTTTACCTTTAGGTTTACCTATAATTTCAATTTTAGCTTCAAGAGGATCAACACCTTCTTCAAGTTTAAGATCTGCTTCATCACCAGGGTTAAATAAAGTCTGAAATATTTTTGTAAAGTTATTTCGTATCTGCTCAAATGTATCTAAAAATAGTTTCTGAGCTGTTTCATTTATTTCATTTATCGTATTGATTAAATCTTTTTCAGACTCTATCAGGTCGTTTCTTTGTTTTAGTAGGAAATCTAATCGTTCTTTTTCTTCTTCGTATTCGGAATACGCTAATAGATTTACTGGACCAATCGATTTCAGTTTATCTTTTAATCTGTTGACCTCTTCAGCACGTTCTTCAAAATTGAATTGGTCTAAATCGTCGAACGTTTTTTCTTCTATAGTTAAAGAGTAATTTTCTTTTATGTGTTCTATAAGATTTGTTATTCGCAGCTCAATTTCATTTTGTTTGATTTGCAGTGAATGAACATTATCTGAGACATTTTGACGCTTATTTCTATAATTGTTGAGCTCAGTTTCTAGCTTAGTAGATTTCTCTTTAAGCACTTTTAATTGATTTTCAATTTCTTTTTCTTCTTCGAAAAGATTTTTACGTTTGTTATTAACTTCTTCAAGTTTGTTTTTAATTTTTGAAAGTTCTGTGTTTATCCCCTCAATTTCGCTCTTACTTTTTATAATTTCTTTTTCTCTTTTGTTAATTCCATTATTGATTAATATTTTATTTTCTTCAGACCTTTGAATAGAATTAAATGCGTTTTGAATTTGTCCTTTTATCCTTTCTTGCTCTAACTCCTGCTGATTTAATTTACTAATAGCTAAGTTAAAGTTATCCTCAGCAGTTTTTAACTCTTCTTCCGCTGTGTTAATATTTGATATAAGATTATCTTTGTAGTGACTAAGCTCCTCCATTTCTCTTATAAGGACTTCTTTCTCGTTACTAAATGAGGTAGACCTCGTAACCAATTCTTGAATTTGTTTCATTGTATTTTCAATATCTTCATCATATTTCTTTTTCTCAAATTCGAATTGGGATACTTGTTTTTCAATATTGGTAATGTCGTTTGAGAGGATTTTTATTTTTTCATTTAATTTTTTTAAATCAATTTTAGAAAGAGTGGCTTCAATTTCTTCGATTTTTTGACTCAGCGAATTTAATTCTGTTTCTAATTTAGGGTATTCGTTCTTAAGATTTTCGAGCAGTTGTTTTCTGCCGAAAAGGGTTTCATCTAACTTAGGCAACGAGCCGGCCTCGATTATACCGTTGCAACTAACATAGTCTCCTTGAAGTGTAACAAAGTTTATGTTGTCATATTTTTTATGCAGTTCAATGGCATTTTCAAGACTGTCGGTAATTACTGTAGAGTTTAATATTTTTTTAAAGTAAGGCTTCCATTTATCCTCAGCTTCTACAAACTCAAAAGCCCAACCTAAAAATGATTTTTCATTTGATAATTTTTTTATTTTTTTTCTGTTAGCATAGCCGTTTATCAATTTAAGAAACGATTTTTTCCCGTTAGATGCATTTTCTAATAAATAAAAAGATGCTTTCCCCAGTTCGTTTTGTTTTAAGTAATCTACTGCTTTCTTTAATTCCTCAAAGTTCTCTATTAGAAGGTTATTTAACACAGATTTTAAAGCAGCATTTAGAGCAAATCTGTATTTTTCATTTGCAGTGCCAACATCGGCAAAAATGTTTTTTTCTTTGGTAGTCCAATTATCATTTTCAAGTAATGTTTTAGAACCTTTAGAGATTCCTTCTAAGTTTGTAATTAATGACTGTAGGAAATTTATTTTTTCTTTTAAGCTTGCAATTATCGTCTTTTGCTCAATTTCATTCTCTTTTAATAAGTTTAATTCTCTTTCAAGTTTTTCTTTTTCTTTTTGTTTTTGATTGTAAAGCTCCTCAGTCTCTGCTAATTTTTTCCCGATTTGATTTTTTTCGTCGGTTAACTCTTCAATATAGCCGACAGTTTTAGCAATATTTCCAGTGGTTGTCCGTATTTTTTCATTTAATTTTTCAATGAGGGCGTAAGTATTGGTTAATTCGCTTTGTACAGTAGATAATTGGTTTTCTTTTTCTGAAATAACTTTTGTATGATTAAGAAGTTTTTCATTTAAGTTCCGTAAAGTCTGTTTTTTTTCATTGTGTACTTTTCGTTTAATATTTATTTCTTCATTTGTCTTAGTTAATAATTCTTCATTTTCTTTTTGACTTATATTTAGTTTTTGCAGAAGCAAATTATTTTCTTGAATTAATTTTTCGTTTTCAGATATCTGAGCATTTAGTTCAATAATTTCCTCATAAAGTCTTTCCAAGTTTTTCTCTAAGGCTTTTTGTTTTTCTTCGGCCACTGAAGTATCTTTTTGCAGACTGTGAAGAAGTTCGGTATTTGAAGTTATTTCGTTTCTTTTTTCATTTAATTTGGATTCAACCTCGCTAATTTTAATTCTAAGCTCGAGCAGTTCATTTTCAATTTTTTTTATCTCGTCATCAATTACATTTTTTTGAGAATTGTAATTGTAAATGTTCTGCGTAAGTTGCTCATTTTTAATTTTGTAAAGAGCCATTTCACGTTCTGCAAGTTCAATTTCTTTTTGTCTAAGAACAGATTGAATTTGATTGTATTGGTCGGCTCTTTTTGCTTGCCGTTCTAAGGACCGTACTGTTTTTTCTACTTCGGAAATTATATCGTTAACTCGTGTTAAATCTGCCTTTACATCTTCTAATTTGTTTAGTGCTAACCTTCTTCTTAATTTATATTTATTTACCCCGGCTGCTTCTTCAAACATTTTCCTTCTTTCGTCGGCTTTGTTACTTAGAATTGTTTCTACCATTTTTAATTCAATTACTGAATAGGCATTCGTACCCATTCCAGTATCCATAAAAAGATTTGTAATATCTTTAAGCCGACAGATATTTTTATTTAGCAAATACTCGCTCTCGCCAGAACGAAATATTCTACGAGTAATTGTTACTTCAGAGTATTCAGTTGGGAGTAGACCTAAATCGTTTACAAGGGTTAATGAAACTTCAGACATGCCCATTGGTTTTTTATTACGAGTACCGTTGAAAATCACATTTTCCATTTTGTCGCTACGCAGCGTAGTTGTTTTTTGTTCGCCTAATACCCACCTAATTGCATCCACAATATTTGTTTTGCCGCAGCCATTCGGTCCCACAATCCCTGTAATACCTTTTGTAAAGTGTATTGTTGTTTTATTAGCAAAGGACTTAAAACCAAATATTTCTAGTTTTGATAGATGCACTACTTATTCCCCTAAAATATCATTGAGTTGTATTGTTTAATAGAATTTGAAATATAGTAGAATGATAAATGAGAAATTTGAAGATATAGTGCAGTGCCACCAAAAACTATTAGAAAAAAAAGAGCGGCATACAAGTAAACTAATATTGGTCTTGTATCGAAAATAATGTAAACTCCTTTAAGCATTCTCAGTAATAACCATAACATAAATATTATAAGGAAAATAAAAAAGTAATAACTGCTAAATAAGTTTGCTGTAAGTATTTTATATAAAACAAGTTCAACAGGTAAAAGAAGAGTTAAAGGTAGAAAAGACCAGACCATGCTGAAAAATATGTTTCTATAACTAACTTTTGTTTTAACTGCAAAAGATGCTATCTTTATTATGGCGCTGACCAGTATAAAAATTAAGATTAATCCAATTGTAAAGTAAATAAACGACTTATGCGGGTTCCATGCTAACAAGCTAAAAAAGTTTAATAATTTACTACTGCCTAAGCTAATAAGAATTTTTTCGAATAAAAGGTTTTGTTTTTCATAATACATTATTATGGTTGCTAAAAGAGAAAGTGAGCCGCTTACTACAATTAGTAAAATAAATACTTGCGGAGTGGATAAGATTCTTTGGTCACGGATATCAGCATAAAAATTGTATGACCTGAAAAGAGCGCGAGTGCAATCTTCCTTAAATCTACGGTTTGTGTTTATCAATAAGGCCATGAATAGTGATAGGCCTAATGAAATTAGTATAAACGAAACTGGACTGTCATCTTTTTTATTTCCAATTGGAATGGTTATTTTTTCTTTATTAAGGAGCTTGTGAGTTACGGCCATATAATTAATGGAATTTAAATTTCTGCTTTCGTCTAAAATTCCCACATTATATTTGTTGTTGTAAGAATAACCAGCATAAAAGGATTTGTAATTGCCATAATAATTATATATTGAATTAATAACAAAGCCGCTCATTTTTAATTTTCTAGAATAATCAATAAACTCAATAAAATATTTTGCTTCTGCCTCATTGGAATAATCAGTTAAATAACCGCTGGCACTTCCATTAAAGTTCGGATAAGTAATTTCGCTAAAAAAGAATTTTGACGGTTTAATGTTTTCTAAAGAATTAGAAATGAAATTTTTTTGCGAGTTAAAAGAGCCGCCAAACAATTCTATTCCAATAAGATCTAACGCAGAGTAGTTATCTTTGGGTATTCCCACAAACGAAGCATAAGTCAACCCGTTCCATTTTGTTTTGATAATAGAATTAATCTCGTTAATAAAATTGTAAGTTATTTGAGAATTACACAAAAAAGAAGTTCCAATACCAATTGCTGAAACTGAACTGAACTGTGTGTAATAATCTAAAAAATATTGTAAAAAAGATTTGTACCTAATTTTGAAATCATTATTGCTCAGTATTTCTTCTGGTATAGAATTAACAGGTATTTCAATAAGTGCAAGCAGTCCAATTTCTTGACAATACTTGAGTGCAATGGGACGCGGAATTTTTTTGGCAAATCGAACTGCATTAAATCCGCTTTCTTTTATCAAACTCAAATCTTTTTTTAATTGTTTTTCGGAGATAATTCCATTGCCTTTTTCAGTACAATAATAGGTTGTTCCATTAATGCTAAATTTATAATTATTTAGATAAAGCCCATCGCTGTTACTTTTAAGTTTATAAAGAGAGATTAACTGCTGCGTTTCATCTACTATGGAACCATTTTTTAAAAGTAATATTTGGACAGTGTAATTGTTAGGATTAAAGGGCGACCAAAGCAATGGAGATTTAATCTCAGTTTCTATAACAGTGTCAACACTTGCTCTGTTGATTAATGCAAAAGTCAACTCATTTTTTGTAACGGGGAGTTTGCTATCCTTGGAAAATGCATTTATGATGATTGTATAATACGAGTTTGCATTTTGATTGTAATCAGATGCTTCTAAATCGGTTACCTGCAGTTTAGTTTTTAATTTGACGCGAGTTAAATTCTCATCTATCGAGTAAGTTATTGCTGATTTAGTAATGTTAGTCAGTGGTAAGAATTGTAAATAAACTCTGTCGATAATTCCACCAAAACTTGCCGGGAATAAAAACCTTTGTTTTGTCGGTATTGTGGTTTGTGAATTTAATTTATAGCTGACAACAACTGTGATTTTATTTTTACTATCTGGAACTAGTAAATCTCTTGGCAATTCAAGTGAAAGCGGTAGACTGCCACCATAATATTTATATATTGTTTTATTGTTTAAGTTAATATCTGCAGAATAATTTATACCCAAGAAATTTATCACAATTTTGTAATTATCAATTTGGTCTTTTGACAAATAAAAACTCTTTGTATATGCCAAAGCATCTTTGTTTTCAAATTCTGAAGGGAGGTCAACAGTTTCTTTACTTCTCTCGTTTTCTATGGAGAAAACATCCCAATCATCATTTAGAAACATTATTTTTCTATAGTAATTTATATCGTAAAAAATTGAATCTACATCACTTGAATTAAGATTTGATAACTGATGTAGTTTGGGCTGAGATAAGTAAAATGTAGGAATTAATATAAAAAGCAGAAAAAGAGCTTTAAGGAGTTTTCTCATTTTGTCTCGAAAACATTAAATAAAGTTTGCAAATATACTAAATAAACGAGGGGTAATCAATTTAAAGACTATCTGAGAATAAAAGAAAAATTTGAATTTTTAAATACTGCTATGCAAAACAAAGCTTACAAGCAAGTGAAAAATAGTTTTTTGCCCAAGTGGTCATACTAAAAAAATATTCAAAAAAGAATTTTTAAGTTTAGATAAAAATTTAGGACTTAACAAATAATTAATAACCTACTTTTTATGATTAAGCCTTAATTTTAAGATGGAGGAATAAAGCACTGGACTTAATCTACATTTTAGTTTTATTTAACAGTAGTTTTTGTTCTACTATTATTCGTTAAACAGCAGAATTTATGATGCTTATAAATGAGTCAGCCTTAAGGCATGCCCCGCCAACGAGAGCACCGTCGATATCAGGCATAGACATTAATTGTTTTGAATTTTCTGGCTTCACACTTCCGCCGTATTGAATGATTAATTTTTCAGCAGTCAAGCTATCATACATTGCAGAGATTTGTTTTCTAATATAATTATGAATCTCTTGTGCTTGCTCTGGTGTTGCATTTTTGCCAGTTCCAATTGCCCACACAGGTTCATAAGCAATTATTATATTTTTTATATCTTCGTTGGAAACTTGGTAGAGTCCTTTTTTTAATTGATCATCTACAACTTCAAAGGCTTCGCCTCTTTCGCGCTGTTCTAAAGTTTCACCAATACAAAAAATTGGCTTTAGTCCTGCTTGAATGGCAGATTTAATTTTCTTGTTTATTAATTCATCTGTCTCACCAAAAATAGTTCTTCTTTCAGAGTGACCCAAAATAACGAATTCACATCCAACGCTTAATAACATACCAGCCGATATTTCTCCAGTATAAGCACCGTTTTTTTCGTAATACATATTTTGTGCGCCCAGCTTGATAGTTGTATTTTTTATTAAGGCATATGCAGTTTCTAAAGAAGTAAAAGGCGGACAAATAATTACATCTACGTTAGTATTATTTTCATTAATTCCCTTTTTAATTGCTGATATTAGATTAATTGATTCATTTAGATCGTTGTTCATTTTCCAATTGCCGGCAACAATTTTTTTACGCATAGATTATCCTTTAGTTTCTTATGAGTTTATATTTTTATACAAGGAAAAAACTAACTTACAGCTTCAACTCTTCTTACTCCAGGCACTTCGCGTATAAGAGCTCTTTCAACTCCAGCGCGGAGAGTCATTTGAGACATAGGGCAATCTGTACAAGCACCAGTTAATCTAACTTCAACAATTCCATCATCATCAACTTTTACAAGTTCTACATCCCCACCATCAGCTTTTAAGTATGGCCTAATTGTTTCAAGGGCTTGTTTTACTTTTTTCTCAAGTGCATCGTTCATTGCGGTTCCCTTTAATTATCCTGATCTATTAGAATTTCTACCTTTGATAAAGCAGAATTTATATTGTTTATGCTGATTTGCGCTGCTAAATTTTTACTAATGTTCATAATTATTTCTGATTCTTTAGCTTGCGGCATATCAACAACAATTGGTTTTCCTTTATCGCTACCCTCTCGTATTCTTGGGTCGATTGGTATGCTGCCTAATAAAGGTACTCCCATTTCTTTGGCTAATCTTTCACCCCCACCCTGACCAAATATATCATATCTTTTACCGGTATCTGGCGCAATGAAGTAGCTCATATTTTCTATTACACCTAATACTGGGACGTTCACTCTCATAAACATTTTAATGGCTTTCCTAACATCTATTAATGATACATCTTGTGGAGTAGTTACCACTACAGCTCCGCTTAAAGGAATAGTTTGAACAAGTGTTAATTGTATATCTCCTGTTCCAGGGGGCAAATCAAATAATAGGTAATCTAATTCTTCCCAAAGGACGTCGGACATAAACTGTTTTATTGCTCCACTTGCCATTGGACCTCGCCAAATTACCGGTGCGTCATCATCAATTAAAAAGCCGATTGACATTAATTTTATCCCATAATTTTCTAATGGGACCATCTTTGCAGTCTTGGTATCCTGGTATATCTTTGGCTTTTGTTGTATACCAAGCATCATAGGAATACTAGGACCATAAATATCAGCATCTATTAATCCTACTTTTGCACCTTGCTTTGCCAGAGCTAAAGCGAGATTTGCTGCTACAGTACTTTTGCCTACTCCTCCCTTACCACTTGCAACTGCTATTGTATTTTTTACACCGGGTAAGATACTGTTTTTTACTGATGCTGAACTTGCTCTTACTTTTGATGTCATTTCTACTTGGATATCTTTAACAGCAGGATAATTTTTCTTAATGATATTTATGCAATCTTCCTTTATCTTATCTTTTAAAGGGCAAGCCGGTGTGGTAAGTTCAACTGTAAAAGAAACACTGCTGTCATCAACTTTTAAGTTCTTTACCATATTTAATGTTACAATATCTTTGCGAAGATCCGGGTCAATTACTTGTCTTAGCAAGTTTAAAATCCCTTCCGAAGAAATATTAGCCATTTTTAATCTCCTTTCTTATATACAAAATTAGAAAAATAATTGTCCTTTTTCATAGGTAAAACTTAATTCTTAGTGAGTTTATTTTGTTTTTATTTTTAGGCAAATCAATATCACAGTAAGATTTTATAAAGTTTTTTAATGTATAATGATATTTAGGTATTTCCTCTCTAATTGCTTATTAAAGTTGTCGTGAAATTTACAAAAGCTTTTCATTGTGTAAATTAAAGTTTTACTACAATTATTAGATGCTGCTTATACCAAAAAGATAAACTGTTATTGGGAATAATTTTTTAGTAAAGACAGCTTCAAAATATTTCTAAATAATATTGACATATTTTTTAAGTATGCTTAAATTTGTAGTCAAAAAATAGAGATAAATGCCGACAATATCAAAAGAAAATTATTTGAAAGCCATTTATCAAAGTATAGCACTTGGTGAAACAGCTACTACTTCTAAGCTATCGCGTGAGTTGAATGTTTCAGATGCAGCTATAAGTGACATGGCTAAGAAACTTTCTAAGGAAGGGTTAATTTCCTATGAAAAATACAAAGGAGTGGTGTTAACGAAAGAAGGTCAAAAAATTGCTTTAAAAGTAATTAGGAGGCACAGACTTTGGGAATTATTTTTAACGAAAGTACTGGGTATACCTTGGGGCGAAGTTCACAATGAAGCTGAAAGATTAGAGCATCATTCTTCAGAAGAACTTATTAATAAAATAGATGAGTACTTGGGGTATCCAACTTTCGACCCACACGGTGACCCAATTCCCAAAAGCAATGGTGATTTACCGTCTATGCCTAAATTCTTTCCTTTGACTAAGACAAAAGTTGGTACAACTTATAAAGTGGTAAGAGTTGATGATAAAAATACAGAGCTTATTAAATATTTCTCTAAGATTGGACTGGCTATAAATGGGAAGATAAAAATATTAGAACGACTATCTTTTGATAATTCTATAAATATCGAGATGAACAATAAATTTTTTACTTTCAGCGAAAAGGTAGCTTCAAGCATTTATGTAAATGAATTTATTAACGAGAAAGAAAAATGAATCCATTGATATCACTTATAATAGGATTATCAGTATTGCTAATTTTTGGGTTTATAGTCTGGCCTGATACTGGTCTTATTGCAAGAAAAAGAAAATTAAAAATCGATGCTAAAAGAGTATTAATAGAAGATGCTCTTAAGCATTTGTATGATTGTGAGTATAAGAATACCATTTGCACTCTTAATAGTATTTCAGATACTTTAGCTATTTCTTATGAGAAGGCTGTTGAACTTGTTAATATGCTCGGCGATATGAAACTTGTCAACGTACTGGAGAATTCGCTTCAGTTAACCCAAGAAGGCAGATCGTATGCTTTAAGAATAATAAGGATACATAGATTGTGGGAAAAATATTTAGCCGATCACACAGGTTTAGATTCAACCGAATGGCATAAAGAAGCTGAACTTAAAGAGCACTCTATAACCGATTCGCAGCTGAATGATTTAGCAGCTCAATTGGGTAATCCTTTGAGAGATCCTCATGGTGACCCTATTCCATCACGTGATTTGACTATGCCAGAAAAAAAAGGCATCCCAATATCCATGTTGAAAAAGGGAGAGTTTGCAACAATAGTTCATCTTGAAGATGAACCAAGAGAAGTTTACTCTCAACTTGTAGCTATAGGTTTATACCCTGGTATGCAGGTAAGGATGTTAGAGCAAAATGCGTTAAGAATTGTTTTTGAAGCTGATGGCGAAGAGTGTGTAATAGCGCCAGTATTTGCATCAAACATTACTGTATTGCCAATAGAACAAAAGGAAAACATTAAAGAGTCATTTAATACATTATCATCACTTAAACAGGGTCAATCTGCAACAATCGTTGGGATATCGAATGCGATTAGAGGCATGCAGCGTCGCCGTTTGCTTGATTTTGGCTTGGTGCCTGGAACTAAAATTACCGCGTTGTTGAACAGCTACGGAAAAGACCCAGTAGCTTATGAGGTACGTAGTACTATAATAGCATTAAGAAAAAGCCAAACTGATTTTATTTATGTAAAAGATATTAGAGAGGAGAAATAAAATGTTCGACCAAAGCGTATGTGAAACTTGTCCAGCTCATAATGTGAATAACCTTGTGAAGCTTGGAATCGATATGAAAGATTTCGATTATGTTATTGCTTTGTGTGGCAACCCTAATACTGGTAAAAGTACGGTTTTTAATGCTTTGACAGGACTTAAACAACATACAGGCAATTGGCCTGGTAAAACAGTTACACGTGCTGAGGGAGGATTCAAATACGGGAATAAAAAATATAAAATTGTAGATTTACCAGGCACTTATTCTCTATTATCTACAAGTGTAGATGAAGAAATTGCGCGAGATTTTATTTTATTTGGTCAACCTGATGTTACTGTAGTTGTGGCTGACTCAACAAGATTGGAGAGAAATCTTAATCTCGTACTTCAAGTTCTTGAAATTACAGATAGAGCAGTGCTGTGTTTAAACTTGATTGATGAAGCTGAAAGACATAATATTAAAATAGATAGTAGAAACCTCTCTAAAGAATTGGGAATCCCTGTAGTACCAACCGCTGCAAGACAAAAGTTAGGTATTCCAGAACTTCTTCAAGCCATTGACGAGGTAGCTACAGGGAAATATGTATGCCGTCCTTACAGAACCACAAGTGAATTTAGAAATGTTTCCCATGCTGTAAATGAGCTTCAAAAGATGCTCTCAAAGGAATTTCCAAATTTACCTAACACACGGTGGATAGCGCTCAGATTGTTAGAAGGTGATCAAAAAATTATTGATGCCCTTAAAAATGGAGAACTGCAAAATCTAACTCAACTTAGTTCTAAAGAGGGAAAAAATGAATGGATTAATAAATAATTCTAAAGAATTAATATTAGCTACTGCTAACAAAATTCGTTGGGAAATTGGTGAAAACTTACACGATGTAATTACTGAGGCTATTTATAAGGACGCAGAAAAAATTGCCTCAAAGGTGATTACTAAAAACCAATCTAAACGTAAACTTGATTGGGATACTCGAATTGATAAACTTGTTACAAGCAGAATTTTTGGCTTACCAATTATGATGCTTTTACTTGCAATTGTTTTTTATATTACTATAGTTGGAGCTAATTATCCTTCAGATTTAATTTCTGATGTGTTAATTGGTAAAATTTATCCGTGGCTTAAGTTAGTTGCTCTAAAATTTTCAGTTCCTCATTGGATTTCTGGAATGTTTATAGATGGAGCTTATTTGGCTATGGCTTGGGTTGTTAGTGTTATGTTACCACCAATGGCTATTTTTTTCCCATTGTTTACGCTTTTGGAAGATTTTGGTTACTTGCCAAGAGTTGCATTTAACTTAGATGGTATTTACAAAAAGATAGGTGCACACGGTAAACAGGCATTAACAATGAGCATGGGTTTTGGGTGCAACGCCGCAGGTGTAATTGCTACAAGAATTATTGATAGCCCACGTGAAAGATTAATAGCAATAATTACAAATAATTTTTCTCTTTGCAATGGCCGCTGGCCCACACAAATATTAATTGCAACTATTTTTATTGGCGGCGCAGTCCCGGCTTACTTGGCAGGTATAGTGTCTGCAGCTGCAGTAGTCTTTGTTGCATTATTAGGAGTAATTTTTAGCTTTGTAGTTTCATGGGGTTTGTCTAAAACTATTCTTAAAGGCGAAGCCTCTACCTTTTCACTTGAACTGCCGCCATATAGACCCCCGCGTATTCTTCAAACTCTTTATACTTCTTTAATTGATAGAACAATATTTGTTCTATGGCGCGCAGTAGTTTTTGCATTTCCTGCAGGTATAGTTATTTGGCTTGTTGCTAATGTTAAGTTTAGCGGGATTAGTATTGCAGAATACTTTATTGATTGGGTAAATCCATTTGCATTTTTGTTCGGATTAAACGGCGTAATTTTGCTTGCTTACATTATAGCAATACCTGCTAACGAAATTGTTATACCAACTATTTTAATGTTGACTGTATTAATAACAAAATTACATGGACTTGGTGCTGGTGCTGGCGTTATGTTTGAAACAAGTTCTATATCTGATACTGCACTAATATTAAATGCTGGAGGATGGACATTATTAACAGGAATAAATTTGATGCTTTTTAGTCTGCTGCATAATCCATGCTCAACTACAATTTATACTATCTATAAAGAAACAAAAAGTGTTAAATGGGCCGTGATTTCTACTATTCTGCCAATTATATTAGGTTTTACAGTTACTTTTTTTGTTACACAAATCTGGAGATTAATTAATCAATAAAATTTGTAGCCTTGTAAAAATTTTTGTGAACTAATAAACGGGAAATATATGATAGATTCATCAACTAAAAAGATGTGGCAGAAACACTTGCAAGGTGAAATTGATTCAGCTTACTTATACAGAGTGCTTGCAAGTTTAATAGATGATGAAAAGAAAAAAAATATTTATTTACAAATAGCCGAAATAGAAGACAAGCACGTTAATGCATGGAAAAATCAATTTAGTAAATCTGGCATTAAAAATTCACTTACAGAGCCGTCAACCAAGGCAAAGATTTTTGCATGGTACTCAAAAAAATTCAACACTTATTTATTAGAACAGTATATGCTTAAGAATGAGGCTTCAGAAGTAAAAAGTTATTTTGACTTATATAACAATGCATCTGAAATTTCAACAAAAACAATAGCGCTCCAACTTGCAAGAGATTCCGCTGAACATGCTAACAGTCTTATGCAGACTGGCGGTGTTAACGAAGAACCGTGGCACAGCAGTGAATCTGGTGGCCTGTTAAGAAATGTAGTTTATGGTTTTAATGATGGTCTTACTGCAAATTTTGGTCTTATAGCAGGTATGATTGGCGCTGCCGCTCATCCACAAATTATTTTAATTTCTGGAATGGCAGGCATGATTGCAGATGCACTTTCAATGGGCTCTTCAGGCTATTTGGCAGCTGTAAGTGAAAAAGAAGTTTATGATTATGAAAGGAAAATGGAAGCTGAAGAAATAAAGCTAATGCCCGAGTTAGAAACTGAAGAGTTGGCTCTGATTTATGAGGCAAAAGGATTAAACTCTGCAGAAGCTCGTAGACGAGCAGTTGAGGCTATGAAAAATCCACAACAAGTTCTGGAAGATAAAGTAAAAGAAGAACTTGGAATTGTAAAACGATCTTTGAGCCCATTTAAAGAAGGATGGGTTACTGGTGTAGCAACAGCAATTGGTGCCTTTATTCCAGTTTTCCCTTTTTTCTTTTTTTCAGGGGGTCTGGGTATTTGGACTTCGTTCATAATTTCAATGGTTGCTCATTTTGCTGTAGGAGCAGCGAGAAGCTTTTTTACGGGAAGAGGAATTTTTAGAAGCGGCTTTGATATGTTTGTAGTGGGATTCGGTGTAGCTGCAGTCGGTTATATCCTTGGAGAATTGATTCTAAAATTTTTATAAGAAAAAAATTGTCATTGCTTGAAATTAATCAAACAAAGTCATTCTTACTGTTTATCCTGATAATTGAGGCATTGTTTAATCTAATAGTGTATTCTCAGCAAAATGTGCCTCAGTTAAATACGGATAGACCAGATAAAACAGATTCGCCTGTAGCACTAAGTTCTGGATTTGTTCAGCTTGAATCAGGATTTAGTTATGAATTTTCTGAATTGGAGAAAACTAATTATAAGTCAGAAACCTTTTTTATCCCAAGTTCCTTGCTGAGAGTTGGTTTAATAAAGAATTTGGAGTTGAGAATAGCGGGTCTTTATCAGGTAAACAAACCTACAGTGAGTGGACAAAAGTTAAATATTAATGGGTTTTCAGACATTAACATTGGTGCTAAAATTCAGTTCTTAACAGAATCTTACCCCATTCCAGCTTCAGCATTTATTATTGGATTAAAATTGCCAATCGGTAGTCCCGAGTTAAAACCAAATACAGTTGAACCAGAAATAATTTTTGCTATTGCACGTTCTATAGGAAAAAATGCGTCTTCAAGTATAAACATAGGTGTCAATTGGAGTAATAATTTTGATTTGTTAAGTTATGCTTTCAGCTATAGTTTTAACTATAGTTTATTTTCTGATTTGGTATTTTTCGTAGAATATTATGGTAATTGGGTGCATAAGTTCAACCCCTTGCATAATGTAGATGGGGGAATATATTATCTTATCTTACAAAATTTTCAGTTAGATATTTCCGCTGGAGGTAAAGTGAATAGAGATGAGAATTACTGGTTTGTTTCGTCTGGCTTTACTGTACGTCTGCCTAATTAAGTTTTGTTTTCATTGTGGAGTATACTTATAGTCTGTTTTGTCCAATGCCTTATTAACCACTCTTGGTAATTGACATTTTGTTCATAAAATACTTTATGGTTGAACACATATTTCCCGGTAGGGAGTAGAACCCGGGCTTTTTGGTTATCTTCTAAGGCTTTCAATAAAACATTTTCGATGATTATTTTTTTATACTCTGTGTTTTCAATAGGAAAAGCAGCCTCAACCCTTCTATCTAAATTTCTTTGCATAAAGTCAGCACTGCCGGCATAAAGAATTTCTTTGCCGTTATTGTAGAAATAATATAAGCGGTTGTGCTCTAATAAACGTCCAACAATGCTAATTACACGAATATTTTCACTTAGTCCTTGAATTTGAGGAATTAAGCAACATATCCCTCTTACAATAAGTTCTATTTTAACACCTTCTTGAGAAGCTTTATAAAGAGCTGCAATAATTAACGGATCTACAAGGGCATTTAGTTTTAATATTATGTGTGCCTTTTTTCCTTGTCGAGCATATTTAATTTCATTTTCAATAAATTCTATAATTTTTTCTCGGGTATTTATTGGTGAAACAATAAGTTTATTGAATTGTTTTAGTTCAGAGTATCCAGTAAGAAAATTAAATATTTCTGATACATCAGAGCATATTTTTTCATCGGCAGTAAAAATTCCAATATCGGTATATAGTTTTGCTGTTTCTGGGTTGTAGTTTCCCGTACTTATATGTGCATATCTTTGCACACCATCAATTTCTTTTCTAACAACGAGGGTCATTTTTGCGTGAGTTTTTAAGCCGACAAGTCCATATACAACATGGACGCCTGCTTTTTCAAGTTCTTTTGCCCAGTAAATATTATTTTCTTCATCAAAGCGAGCTTTTAGTTCAACTAATACAGCTACTTGTTTTTTTCTTTCAGCAGCTTCAATTAGGTATTTTACAATGGGCGAATCTTGTCCAATTCTGTAAAGAGTTTGTTTAATTGCAAGCACATCAGGGTCTACAGATGCTTCTTTGATAAATTCTATAACGGGTGTAAAAGAATCGTAAGGGTGATGAAGCATAATATCTTTTTTCTTAATGAGAGAAAAAATATTTTCTTCTCTGTCCACTATGTAGGGTATTGATGGGTGGAATGATTTTTCTTTAAGAGAGGGAATTGGCAAGTCGTATAGTTGTATTACATCGCTTAATCCCAAATTACCATCGATGATATGGACATCGTTTCGAGTAATTTCTAAATTTTCTATTAATGTGTCAATCATAAAATCAGGCATAGTGTTTTGGACTTCAAGACGAACGACAGAACCAAATTTTCTTTGTTTGATATTTTCCTCGATTACTTCCAATAAATCATCAGCCTCATCCTCTTGGATTTCTAAGTCTGTATTGCGAGTAATTCTAAATCTATGGGCTTCTAGTATTTTATTGCCTGGGAAAAGTTTGGGAAGATTTTCTTTAATTAAATCGCCCAGCCAAATAAACTTAGCGGTAAAATTTGTATTGCCGTTTCGCTGTTCCAGTTTAACTATGTGATCAATTCTAAGTAAACGTGGTAAGATGGTAGGTACTTTTATTCGTGCAAAATGCTTTTCACCTTTTGAGTTTTCCACGAGAATTGCAAAGCTTAAGCTTAAATTAGAGATGTAGGGGAAGGGCCTGCCGGGGTCAAAAGCTAACGGAGTCAAAACAGGGAAAATTTCTTTAGTAAAATATTGATTTAAAGCTTCTTTTTCCCTTGCTTCAAGTTCATCCATGTTACAAATAAAAATTCTGTTCTCTCTTAATTCCTGCAATATTACTTTATTCCAATACTCATAAATTTCATTAAGCATTGGTTGAACTGTTTTCTCAATTATTTTTAACTGTTCTATTGGTGTTAATCCATCTATAGTTAATTCGAAAATGTTAGCTCTGACTTGTTCTTTAAGTCCGGAGACCCTAATCATGTAAAATTCATCAAGGTTAGAAAAGAAGATAGAAATAAATTTTATTCTATCTAAGAGTGGTAGATTTGTATTAGTAGCTTCTTGAAGAACACGCCTGTTAAATTCTAACCAGCTGGTTTCTCTGTTGAAGAAGTTTTTTGGATTGAAATATTGTGATAAATATTCTTTAGTAAGTTCCATTATTAGAAATCATTTATTATTTACAAAATTAGTTTGCTGTATTAAAATAGCTAATAAACTTGTTTATTAGTCTACGATTATTTTAGCTTACGAGCAGAAACGAAATTATCTATGTCGTAATCAATGTATTTTTCAGGCATAGGCATTCGTCTAATTTTTACATTTGCTTTTGCAAAAAAATGCTCCGCTAATGTATCATGATATTCGGAAAAAATAACAATTTCTTTAATGCCTGCAGTAATTAAGGCCTTTGAACAATTTGTGCAGGGCATGTTTGTAATATAAGCTGTAGCACCTTGCGTGCTGATTCCATGTGAAGAACATTGTAAAATTGCGTTCATTTCTGCGTGTATAGTTCTTACACAATGATTGTCAACAATCATACACCCAACATCTTCACAATGTTCATCGCCGGGTATAGAACCATTGTAGCCGGTAGATAGTATCTGCTTATCTTTAACAAGCACACAGCCGCAATGCATTCTTGGGCATGTAGCTCTTTCAGATACTAACATTGCTAATTTGAGAAAGTATTCATCCCACGATGGTCTTTTTGGTTTCATTTAATATGCTCGTTAAAATTATTAATAAATATAAGTAATTAAAATGAGTCCTCGTATAAAATTACAACATCATCGCTTGCAGGGTGACCAACACAAGTTAAACAATAGCCAAGTTTTATTTCATCTTCAGAGAGTGCAGTTTGTTCAATTAATTTTAATTTGCCTGAGAGTAGTTTTGCACGACAAGTTCCACATTCGCCTATTTGACAGGAGTTTGGTAATTCAAGCCCAAGTGATAAAGCTTTTTGTAAAATTGTCTCGTCAGGTTTAATTTTTATTTTATGTGCTTTGTCCTTAAATATTATAGTGATATCGCGTTCTACCTCTTCGGTTTGATCGGCTTCATTTAGGATAGAAATGGTAAAATTTTCTCTATGTATTTTTTTCTTTGTAATTTTTAATTCAACTAATGCATCTAATACATTTTTCATCATGCCTTCAGGTCCACATAAATAGTATTCAGCTTTTTCTAAAATATCAAAGTTAAATTTTGATAGGTATTCAATAGCTTTTTCTTTTGTTATTCTCCCGGTATCGCCTTTCCAATCGTCAGACGGTTGTGTAAGTGTATGCTTAAGAATAAAATTATTTGGAAATCTTAGTTGCAGCTCCTCAAGTTCTTCTTTGAAGATGATATCTTTTTCTGTTTTATTAGAGTAATATAAATAAACTTGAGGTTTTTCCTTTTCAAGCAGAGCAGTTTTTAAAATAGAGTAGAGCGGAGTTATTCCGCTTCCTGCACCAAACAAAAAAATTTTTTTTCCGTTGCCATTGGTAGAGTAAACAAAATTACCAAGTGGAGGCAATGAGTATAATATATCTCCTTTTTTAATTTCATCTAGTAACTTATGTGAAGCGAAGCCATTTTTTACTTTTTTTATGGTTATGCGGATAGTGGGTAAATCGTATGGTGAGGAAGAAATTGAATAGCCCCTTCTAATTTCTTCGCCGTCTATGTTAAACAAAAGGGTCAAAAATTGACCGGCAAGGAAGTCTACCTTTAAGCCATTTTTTTCAGTTAAAATAAAGCTGACAGTATCATGGGTTTCTCTAATTATGTTTTTTACCTCAAGATGTAGAAGTTTTTCCATTAATAAAAATCTTTATTAAAATTTGAACTTACAAAAATAAAAAACCGTTATGGTGAGGGCAAACCATAACGGCTTTAATAGTGAGATAAGGAGGGTAATTCACTAATTTAAGGGCGCTGATTTTGTTTTTGTCAATAATTGTACCATTATTATAAGAATAAAATATGCTCGTTTCTTTATTTTTTAAAACGCCTTTTATGTCAAAGGAAAATATTACATGAAATAGTTACTTTTTACCGATTGTGTTAATTCTAAGTTTTCTAATGAAAGACTTGCTTTTCGGGTTGATAAGTCATAATCAATTTTAAATAAATCATTCGTCAAACGGGAATAATTATACTAGTCATTTAATCTGAAAAGAGAATTGATAAAAAGAGTTTCACTGTTATTAATGATGGTTAGATTACAGTATAATTTTAAATTGCTCTGAGCAGAATCTTGAAGGTAGTTCCTTCATTTGGGATGGTTTGTTTTACGAAAATCTTGCCGTTATGGTAGTCTTCAATTATTCTTTTGGATAAACTTAATCCTAAGCCCCATCCTCTGCGTTTAGTGCTAAAACCTGGCCTAAAAATATCTTTTTTGTTTTTGTGCTCTATCCCTTTGCCATTGTCTTTTACTTCAATTTCTACGAATTTTTTATTTCCTTTAATTTCCAAATCAATTCTACCTTCTTTATGTTCAATTGCATCAAGTGAATTTTTAATCAAGTTTTCAATGACCCATTCAAATAATTCGGCATTCATCCTAGCTTTTATGTTTTTGTCTCCTGTAAGATTTATGGTTACATTTTTGCCTAATTGCGGTAGTCTTCTCTGAAAATAATTTATAACGTTTTCAATAACCTCATATGGAGAATCTTCAACTAGTTCTGGTTTTGAACCGATCTTTGAAAATCGTTTGGCAATTTTATAAAGTCTTGTTATATCGTTCGAAATTTCCTCTGATGCATCGAGCACTTTATCTGGATTGTTATAGTTCATTTTAAGAATTTCATTCCAGCCCATAAGACTTGAAATAGGGGTTCCCAGTTGGTGAGCTGTTTCTTTTGACATACCAACCCATATATTACTTTGCTCGCTTTTTTTCAGGTAGTTAAATCCTGTATAAGCAATTAGTATGAAAAATATAGCAAATATTATTTGAAGGTAAGGATAGTAACGAAGGCGTTGTACTAAATCAGAATCTCCATAATATATTTTTGAAAGTGTTACATCTTTGTATTTTACATTTATAGGCGGGTGTATTTTTGCCAGTTCTCGAACTTTTTCTTGCAAGAATTTTATTTTTTGTTGTTGAGTAAGTTTAGGGTCAATTTCTATGTTGTTATATCCGCTTCCTTTAATTTCAGAAGTAACTTTTCCTTCTGAATTAGTTAGTATTACAGGGAAATCTATTTTTTGGATAATATTTTGGAAAATAAATGTAATGTCACTGTTTTGAGTTTCCGAGTTTGCAATAAATTCTAGACTTTGGGCATAAAGTTGAACAATTTCTTTTTCCCTTTCTTGTAATCGCTTTATTAAGCCTTGAGTGTAAAACAATGTGCCTGCAGCAATTGCAACCGCAATTATCAAAAGCGAGATTTTAATATTAACGGAGTTATATATTTTTTTCATTTTTTATGCCCGGTGGATTTAGAAAAAGACAAATCTCGTAAATAACAAAAGTATAAAAAGAACGAAAAAGCCGAAAAATTCCACCAATAAGCAGTGCGTGAATTATAATTCAATTGTTTGATCTCTTCTTGCTCCGACAGATATAATACTAATTTCAAAGCCGGCTTGTTGAGAAATGAAGGACAAATAATCTTTAGTCTCCGACGGTAAATCATCGTAATACTTAATGTTGGATATATCAACTTTCCACCCGGGTAATGTTTCGTAAATTGGGGTAACTCTCTCTAAAAGATTGACATTATTCGGATACGATTTTAATCTTTTACCATTAATTTCATAGCCAATGCAGACTTTAATTTCGTCGAGATAACTAAGCACATCAAGTTTTGTAATAGCAGCTCTTTCGATTCCATTAATCATTCTTGAATAATTTACCAAGAAAGCATCGAACCAACCGCAACGTCTTGGTCTACCAGTAGTGGCACCAAATTCATTACCTACTTTTCTAAGTTTATCGCCCTCTTCACCTGTAAGTTCAGTAGGAAAAGGGCCTAATCCTACTCGAGTTGTGTAAGCTTTCACTATTCCAAAGACTGAACTAATTTTAGTAGGTGGAATCCCGGTTCCAGTGCATGCACCGCCAGCAGTAGGATTTGATGAAGTTACAAAAGGATATGTGCCAAAATCAACATCTAACATAGTACCTTGAGCGCCTTCTAACAAGATAGCTTTTTCATTATCGATTGCTTTATTTAAAAAAGTGGGTACATCAGTAATGTATTTGTCTATTAACTTATCGAACTCAATGTATTCTTTAATTATTTCATTAACGTCTAGTTCTTTTTGATTATAAACTTTTTTTAAAATATTATTTTTTTCTTCGATATTAATTTTAATTTTTTCCTCAAGAACTCTACGGTCTAATAAATCAACTATTTTAATTCCTTTACGAGCATATTTATCTATATAGCATGGTCCAATTCCACGACCGGTAGTACCAATTTTAGTTGCACTGCTTTCATTAATTGAGTCCAAAAGTTTATGATAGGGCATAATTAAATGAGCATTTTGACTGATAAATAATCTACCTTCGCTAGAAATCCCGTTTTCCTCTAAAAATTTAATTTCATCCAGCAAAGCTTTTGGGTCAATCACTACGCCGTTACCTATAACACATTGAACATTTTCTCTTAAAATTCCTGATGGAATTAAATGAAGTATAAACTGCTTTTCGCCAATTAAAACTGTATGACCAGCATTAGCCCCGCCTTGATAACGCACAACTATATTGTATCTTTCGCTTAATATGTCAACAATTTTTCCTTTGCCCTCATCGCCCCATTGACTGCCTACTAATACCGTTATGTTCATATCAATCCATAATTTAATTTTAGTTCATTTTTACTCGCTAAATTTCAAAGAAAATTTTTTGTTATCTTCTTAGAGTAGCTGAAAGATAAATGGAGAAGTGTGATAATTTATTTAAAACTTTCCACTGCTTTATCCACTGAATCATAATGTTCGAATATTGTAATTAATTTAGTTATCACGAGTAAGCTTTCAATTTTTTCTGTAGCATTTGCCAGCTTCATATTACCACCGCCGTTTTTCAGTGTAGTATAACCACTAATTAACATTCCTAAGCCAGAACTGTTCATAAACTTTGTTTCTGAAAGATCAATAACTACATTTTTTTTGTTTTGTTTAATGAGATCGTGAAGAAGGTCGCTAAATTCTTGAGCTTCAGGGCCTCCCATTACATTACCTTTTAGCTCAATAACTACAGCATTGTACTTCTCATATGTTTTTATTTTCATAAAGGTCTCCAGATTTTTTTGGTGTTAAAATTTTTGAGAAAGATTTATTTATTAACTCACCGAAAGGTATTGGATATAATCAATAATAAATATTTATATTGGTAATTAAGTTATTGAATATTACAGTAAAAATAAAGCTTTATCTAATGTTTTTAGTTGTTTACTCTTTTGGTCTCAACTTAATATGCACTAATTAGGAACAAACTTCAAAAGGCTACGTCTAATAAATGGATTTTTCAGATAATAAAAAAGTACTTGGTAATAATTCAACAAAACTTTTCGAATTAGATGACTTTGAACTAATTAAACGTTTTATAAATGGTGACCAAAGTGTGTTTAGAGTATTGGTAGGTAAGCACAAGGATAAGGTAAGAAATCTTGTCTATTTAACTATGAGTGATGCAGATTTTGTAGATGATATTTCTCAGGATGTATTTATTAGTGTTTTTCATAAACTCAAAGATTTTCGCTTCGAGTCAAAATTTACAACTTGGCTTTACAGAATTACTGTTAACAAGTGCAAAGATTATTTAAGGAAAAAACAAGTAAGAAGTATTTTTTTGCCAATTGAAGATACTGATACTAAATACGGTGTACGAACAGTTGCAGAAAATATTGATATTCCAGGATTAGTAAGGAAAGCAATTGATAAGTTACCAGAGAAGCTGAAAGTGCCTTTAATTCTTAGAGATATCGAAGGATTTTCTTACAAAGAAATAGCTGACCAGCTGGGCTGTGAAGTGGGTACTATTAAATCGAGGATTTTTAGAGCAAGAGAAACATTGAAAATAATTTTAGAGCCTTTTCAAAAAGAGTTTTTTTAACAATGCTTGAAAATCAAAAAGTAAAAAAATCTATTCCATTTGATTCCTTAAAGCGAACCCTTCCTCTTGTTACTATATTTATTCTTACCGCTGCCTTAATGTTTTACTTTCGTTACCATAAGAAAAACTTTAATAGCTTTATTGAATCTGATAAGAAAAGTTTGATTTCTCTTTATACTGAGAACTTAAAACCACTTTTCTTTAAATCAGAAATTACAAATGAAGACATCTTTAATTTTGCGGTAAGTCGACAATTACCACTTATAAAAGAAAATAACAAAGAATTTATACTTGCTAATAGTGATTCAGCAGGGTATCAAGTTTACGAGCTAAAACATGAGCATCAGATTTCTACTGTTAATAACTATGCTAACTTTAAAAATTACTTTCATTTAAACGATAAAGAAAGCACTGAGCTGGATTCTATTTTGAATTCGTACAAGAGAAATATTTACAAATACGTTTGGCTTAATGATAAAAACACAGTTGCAGTAAATCCATTGTTGCTAACATTACAAAAGGAAATTTTAGGTTCTTTAATTTCTTTTGTTAGTAAAAAGGATAAAAATAAAATTCTGAAATTATCCTCTAAAGAATTTTATGATAAAATACAAACTAATATTCCTAATCTAACTAATTTTTCCCAGTCAGATACAAGTAAAGATTTTATAATTCTAGCGCCCGATACCATGTTAATAGCAAAAGTTAAATTTAATCCCGAAAGTTTTGATACTATTTATAGTCGGTGGGAAGTTAATTTGCAAAAAATTAAAAGCCAGTTAAAGAATTTTCAAAAGGGTGAGACTAGGTTAGCCACACAATTAAAGGACATTAAAATAGATGTTCCAGATTTAATAATTGCTGAATTATTCCCAAACAAGGCTGATAAATCTGTAAAATCTAGCATTGATAAATTGAGATTCAAAATACCTAAAACGCAAAATCAATTTATGCAAGATTCTCTAATTGATAGTTTAAGAGAAATCATTTTTTTAGCTTCTAAACTTTCATTGAATAATTTACAGAACGAACCTTTTCAGGTATTTAAGGGCGATAAAATTCAGAAAAGAATAATACCATCTAGAGTAAAGGAAGTGGAGAAAGTTGAACTTGGCAATATTGATAAAATAGTTAATGAGGTTGTTAAAGAATTTTCTAAGGGTGATAAAGCTGACTGGGAAAAATTTGGTCAAAAAATTGACTCTCTTACTAAAAATATTTCAGAAAAAGAAAAAAATTCTGTAAATAAGAAAATAAATAAGTAAAAACATATTTTATGATTGGTATTCTTAGTGTTTAATTGTATGGGTGAGTTTAACATTGAATTTTAGTTTTAGTATGATTGTCACAAAATTATTAATAAGTCATGCAAATGAATTTTTACAAAATAACACGAACAAGAAAATTAGAATACACAATTCTATTTTCTATTTTGCTTTTTTTGTTTGATGTTATTTTTTCTTCGCACGATTCAATTATTATCCACATTGCTCACGAAATTATTGTCTTTTTGGTTATTACTTCTCTTTACATTTATCTAAAAGATTTCTTAGCCATTAGAACAAATTCACCTTTTACTTTAGTGGTTAATTCATTAATACTGGCAGCATTAATATTTTTTATTCTTACTCTAACCAACACTTTCTTTAATTATTCTGAAATTAATAGTAATAAAATTAGTTTTCCTGGTTCTTTTTCCTTGCTCTTGATTATCTTTATTCTTATTGGAGCTGCTACATTTATTTTTTCAGGTTTTCGTGAGTTATTTTACTTTCGTCAGAAGAAAAATCTGCAGATGTACTTTAACACAATGCTTGTTTTTTTAGCATTAGCATATTTTTCTAATTTGCTAATAAAATTTGATGACACTTTTGATTATCCAAAAGATGCTTTTTTTGTTGTATCTATAATATTAATTTCTATTAACTCGCTTAGAGTTGCATGGATTGCATTTTTAAGTAAAAAACAAAAAATATATTTGCTCATTATATCAATAATACTCACAACTTTATTTGGGGTAAATTTTGGGCTTTTGATAGATAGTAATGCTGTAAAGTCGGTTATTTATAACTTCTCGCCTGGTCTTTTCTCAATTTTTATTTTAACTATGATTTATGGGATGATTTACTCCAGTGTAATATTCTTTACTACACTTTTTCATTTACCAACGGCTGAAGAGTTTGATAGAAAAGCAGAAGAGGTAAGTTCATTATTTGATTTAACCAAACTTATTACTCAAGTTTTTGACTTAAGTGAATTAGCTGATACTATAACTGCGCTGACAACAAAAGTTTGCAACTCGGATTTTGCTTGGCTTGTTACTGCTAAAAATGAAAAATTTGTTTTAAATTCAGTTAACAATATAGAATATAACGACGCTGAAAAAGTCACAGAGTTTTTGTTAGACGAATATTCTTATGATATTGTAAATGTATTAACAATAAAGAAAAGTACTATAAAAATAAGGGATAAAGATGAAAGCAAGACTCTAAGTTTTGGCGCAATAGCCATAGCCCCATTACGAGTTCATGGAAAATTAAATGGCTATTTATTCACAGCAAGAAAGCATGAATATAATTTTGATGAAGAAGATATAAAAGCAGTAGGAGCGTTTGCCGATTATGCTTCAGTAGCTGTTGAAAATGCAAAGCATATAAAAGAATCATTGGAAAAAGAAAGACTGGAAAAGGAACTTGATGTTGCAAGGGAGATTCAATATAAAATATTACCGCGCAAGATTCCTAATTTTAAAAACTTGACAATTTCAACAGTATTTGTCCCGGCTTTTGAGGTGGGAGGCGACTATTACGATTTTTTCGAACTGAATGATGATTGTCTGGGATTCGTTGTTGCAGATGTATCTGGTAAAGGTATTTCAGCTGCTTTTATTATGTCAGAATTAAAAGGTATTTTTGAATCGTTAGCAAATATAATCGTTACACCTAAAAAACTATTGACAAAAGCCAATGAACTATTGAAAAATACCTTAGATAAAAAAAATTTTGTAACTGCCATTTATGGGATTATTGACTTTAAAAAAGAACAACTTAAATTTGCAAGAGCAGGTCATACCCCCGTTCTTTATTTTTCTGAAAATAAACTTACAAAGTTGAAACCACAGGGTATAGGCTTGGGTTTGGATTATGGACATAGTTTTGAAAATACATTATCTGAAGTAACGATAGAGTTAAAAGATAATGATATTATAACGTTTTATTCTGATGGTATTCCTGAAGCAAAAAATTCAAAATTAGAAGATTTTGGGTATGATAGATTTGTTGAAATATTACGTGAAAACTGTAATGAAAGTCCGGATTATATTTCAAGCGAATTGATGAAACAAATTAGTATGTTCTCTAAAGATAAATCTCAGCACGATGATATTACTTTAGTCCTATTTAAATGGAAATCAAATAACAAATTAAATGGAGATAGTTAATGGCGGATTTTATAGTCAACTTAAGAGGAGTTGGCAACGTGAGCGTAATTGACCTTAAAGGTTACTTGGATGCTCATACCGCACCCGAACTGGAAAATATTTTTAATAAACTTGTTGACGAAAAGAAATTTCAAGTTGTTGTGAACTTTCATGATCTCCAGTATATAAGTAGCGCCGGCTTGGGTGTATTTATGGCTTATGTTGAAACAATGCGGAACAATAGGGGAGATATAAAATTCTCCAATATGAAAGAAAATGTTTACAACATTTTTGATTTGCTCGGCTTTCCTGTTCTTTATGAATTTTATAAAGATGAAAGGGAAGCTATCAATAAGTTTAATGAACAGGAAAAATCTTGAACATTAATAACAAAAATTTTATAAGAAACTTAGTTGTAAAAAGTACAACTGAAAATCTTTCGTTAGTTAGAAAGTTCACGAAAGATGCTGCATTGTATTGCGGTTTTGACGAAGATACTGCTTCTAAAATTGTTCTTGCAGTCGATGAGGCTTGTACTAACATAATTAAACATGCTTATAAATATTCCCCTCAAGGTGAAATTTTTATTTCCATTAACTTTGTTTCCCCTAAATTTACCGTTACAATTACTGATAAAGGCAATCATTTTAATCCTGAACTTGTTCCGGTGCCAAATATTAAAGAATATTATAAACTAAAAAAAGTTGGCGGCTTGGGTATTTTTTTAATGAAAAAGTTAATGGACGAAGTTAGCTACTCTTCAATTGAAAACACTAATAAAGTTGTTTTGACTAAATATTTGTCTTAACCAAATGAATAATACCGATAAATCTCTTGCTCTGAGAAATTTAACAGCTTTAGTAGATTTTAGTAATCTTATTAATTCGAGTTTGGATTTAAACTTCATATTAAATAATTTGTTATTGACCTGCCTCACTAAATTTCAAACGAGTAAAGCCTTAATTGCTATTGCAGATGAAAATGGTCAACTAATAGTTCATGCTTACAAAGGCATTCCCAAAGTAGAAATAGATAAGTTCCCCAAGTTATACGCTGATACATATTATGAAAACAATGAATTTAAAAATTTTGCTGCAAGAAACAGTTTTTTAATTCATAGAGCTTTTAATTCCGCTGCTAAAACAAAAGGGGTAATTTTACTGGGTGCAAGGTTAATAAAAAAAGATTATTCTGAGGATGATATTGATTTTTTAGATACACTGCTAAATGTAGGTGTTACTGCTATTGAAAATTCAATAATTATGCGGCAATTAAAACAACTTAACCGTGCTTTGGGTGCTAAGGTAAATCAATTAAGCTCTTTGTTTGATTTAAGTAAAGAGTTTAGCGGGATACTCGATATAAAAAAAATTGGCAAGGTTTTAGTGTTTTCTGTAATAGGACAAATGCTGGTTGCAAAATATGCTGTTGTTACTCACTATAATGGAGTGTTACAATTAATAGAAAATAATTTTGATGAAACTGAATTAAAGAAAGTTTTACAAGATGTATTCATAGAGGAAATTAAGGAACCTCTTAACAAAGATGAAATTGCCGAGAAATTTCTATCATTAAGAAAATTGGGCGCTGAATTGATTGTCCCAATGAAAATTAAAAACATAACAAAAGGACTTATTTTATTAGGCAAAAGAAAAAATGAACTTGGGTATACACGCTCTGATGTTGAATTTATTTCTTCTATAGGAAGCCTTGCTATAATTTCTATTGATAATGCAATGCTGTTTCAAGAAACACTCGAAAAGGAAAGATTGGAAAAGGATATCGAAATTGCACGTAATATTCAAAAAAACTTATTTCCTAAGACTATCCCATCGTTTTCAAATATTAAACTATCAGCTTATAATTCTCCTGCTAGAACGGTAGGCGGTGATTATTATGATATAATAAAATTAGATGAAGAAAGATTGTTAGTTGCAATTGCTGATGTTTCCGGGAAAGGTGTTCCAGCTGCATTAATTATGGCAAACTTACAGGCGTTCTTAAAATCAATATGTAAGCAAGAATTTTTTCTTCCGCAAGCAACGAATGTTTTAAATGACTTAGTCTCTGAAAATACAATGATGGGGAATTTTATAACTTTCTTTTGGGCAGTTTTCAACAATAATACTAAAGAGTTAATTTATGTTAATGCGGGTCATAACCCACCTCTTCTTATTAGAAATGGGCAAATTACTAAACTTAAAAAGGGAGGAATGATATTAGGTTTTCTTCCCACATCAACACCTTATTTATACGAAGTTGTACAAATGCAAACTAATGATACTTTAGTTCTTTTTACTGATGGAGTTACCGAAGCTATGAACTCACAAGGTCAAGAATTTACCGACGAAAGGTTAGAGGAATTGCTTAAAAATGTCTATGTTAACAACGCCAATGAAATTCTTGAGTCAATTAAAACCGAATTAAAAAAATTTACGAATAATGCTGAACAGTCCGATGATATAACATGTATAGTAATCAAAATTCAATAATATGCTTAAAACAATAAAAGATATTGTAATTAAAAATAGAAGAAATTCTGTAATTCTTTTAACAACACTTTTGGTAATTGTAGGTCTTATAAATTTCTATTTTATTTTTGAGGTAACTACACAATCTAACGATGAATGCCTGTGGGTACAAAAGAAAATTAATAAAGACAGTACAGAAGTTTTTATTGATAAAGTAAAAGAAGGTGGGGTAACCTGGATTGCTGGAATAAGAAATGGGGATAGACTCATTAAAATTAATGGAGTAACAATTGATAATCTTATTACAGCCACGAAAGTGTTGGATAGTGTTCCCAAAGGAGATTATGCTACATACCTTATTGGCAGGAATAACACTACATTTGAAACTAAAGTTTTGGTAAAAAAACTTATTAATCTTTTTGGATTTAGCTATGCTTTATTAGGATTTATATGGATAATTGTTGGCTTTATAGTTGTAATGGCAAAATTAGATGGTAAAACGCAAAATGCTTTTTATAACATTGGTTTTTTTGCTACACTTTTTGCACTAAGTAATTTGTTTTACAGAGGACCTTCCGTACAAAATCCTATTTTTTCAAACATTTTTGTTTTCAGTATTGTTGTTATTGCTTTTTTAATTGGGGCTACTTACTTGCCGTTTCAAATAGTCAAATTTTTTAATCTCTTCCCTGTAAGAAATAAAATTAATGATAAAAAATGGTATAAGAATACTTTAAAATATGCACCGCTGACAATTTTAGGTTTATCATTCGTTATTTTTTTTGTTGTATTCTTCCTTAAATTAAATTTCCTTAAACCTGAATATGTTGTTATTGTAGGGAATAACCTCTTCTTAATACTTAATGTTGGAGGCTATATTATAGGATTAGTGCTTTTATTTATAAGTTATTCGAGGATGGATACTAAACAAGAAAGGAATTCTATTTTTGTAATTTTGATAGCCTACGTTGTTGGTGTTGCTGCATTGCTGTTTACTTATACCTTAGCAGGTGTTATTGCTGGAACTATATTTAACAACCCAATTTATTTTACTCCTATTATTTTAATTTCACTTCTACCTGTAGCTTTTGGCTATTCGATATTTAAATATTCATTAATGGATGTTAGTGATGTTTTAAAAAACGCAATCTTTTATGGAACAGCAACTTTATCTATTGCCGCAGTTTATTTCTTGTTAATTTATGTAATTGGACAAGGTGTTAGTTCTGCAATTGGAACGGAATATCAAGGACTTATAGCCGGGTTAATTTTTATAATATTTGCAATTATTTTCCAGTCGGCTAAGGACAAATTTCAAAATTTGATTACAATTAAGTTCTATCCAGAACAGTTTGCTTTTCACAACATACTTTTGAAATTTAGCAACGATATTACTACTGTTGTCGGCTTTGATAATATTTTAGACACCACAGAAGAAATTTTTGTCAATTTACTCAAGCTTAAACACTTTGGTATATTTTTGAAAAATGAAAAGAAACAAGTGTTTGAATTGGTACGCAGTGAGGGTATCTTTTTGTCGAACATGAAGTTACATAATAATCAACACAAACTAGACAATTATTTTCAGAATAAAGCTGCTACAAACAAAAAGTTGGTTATTTATCGTGAAGAGTTTAAGGAACTATTTGGAGAAGAAGCTGATTTACTTATAGAAGAGCATATATATACTATAATTCCCCTTTTAATTAAATCAAGGTTGATTGGGTTGCTAGTATTTGGTTTGAAATTTTCCGGCTCTCAGTTTGCTGATAAGGAAATTGAACTGTTAAATGCTGCTGCTAATCAAACAGCAATTTCAATAGAAAATGCAAGATTATATGAATCTGAAGCCGAAAAAATTAAATTAGAAAAAGAGTTTGACAACGCAAGAAAAATCCAGGAAAGCTTACTTCCTAAAACTGTTCCACATATTCCAGGAATTGACATTTGTGGGAAAATGATACCTGCAATGCAAATTGGCGGTGATTATTATGATTTTATTCAAGTGAGTCAAAATGAATTTTTTATTGTAATTGCTGATGTTTCCGGTAAAGGATTATCGGCATCATTTTACATGTCTAAAATTCAAACAATGGTGAGATTGTATTGCGCGCAATTAAAGTCGCCAAAAGAAATACTGTGTGAAATTAACAGTCAGCTTTTTAATAATATTGAACGAAATAATTTTATCACACTTAGCTTAGCACTTTTTGATACTGAAAAAAAGAAGATTCAAATTTGTAGGGCCGGCCATACCCCTATGATTTTATTTAGGGAAGGACAACATTTTGTTGTTCAGCCCAGTGGAATAGGACTTGGACTTGAAAAAGGGAATATTTTTGAAGCCACATTAGAAGAAGAGTTAATGGATATGAAAAGGGGAGACCTTTATTGCTTTTTTTCCGATGGTGTAACTGAAAATATGAATAATCAAAAAGAACTTTACGGAATTAAAAACCTGCAGAATATTATTCTACAAAATTACTCATTGAGTTCTGCTGCCATTACAAACCGTGTAATCCAAAACTTGGAAAATTTTAGAGGAACAACAACACAGTTCGACGATATAACACTAATTGTGGTTAAGTATACCTAAAAGACTTGATTAAAAGTGTAAACTTGTTTTCTTGGCATTGGTGCATAAAATATAAATAAACTAAAACTGCACTTTCTTATTTGTTCTGTTAGCATACTCTAAAACAAAAGCACTTGCAACAAAAATTGAAGAATAGGTACCCGTAATAATTCCTATAAATAAAGCAAAAGCAAAACCCTTTAAGACCTCGCCGCCAAAAATCAATAGGACAATTACGCTAATTAAAGTAGTAAAGCCTGTTATTATGGTTCTGCTCATTGTTTTATTTATAGCGTTGTTCATATTTTCTTCTAAGGGAAGTGTTTTGTGAATTTTTAGATTTTCCCTTACTCTATCGAAAACAACTACAGTATCGTTAATTGAATATCCAACTAAAGTCAAAAATGCTGCAACAACGCTTATAGAAATTTCTAAATTGAGACCGGGGAACACACCATAAAGAATTGAAAAAAGACCTAAAGTAATAAGCACATCATGGAATAAAGCGGCTACAGCTCCAATAGCAAATGTGAACTTAAATCGGAAACCTAAATAAATTAGAATAACTATTAATGAAATTAATACTGCCAATAGTGCATCAGTTTTTAGTTCTTGTCCAATTTTCGGGCCCACTTTATCTTCTTTAAGTACATTAAATGGATTATCATGAAATCTTTCACTTAAATTTTCTTTAATCCAATCAGCTATTCCAACTCTTACAATTACTGCAGTGTTAGTGGCTTCTTCAGAAGCTTTGGTTGTTTGAAAGCCAGCTTCGAATAATTTATTGTTCATAAAATTGGCGGTTTCTGGATCCGGGAATGAAAAAGTGATAGAATTAATGGTTGAGTCTGTAACGGTGACTTTTGTGCCTGGTTTAGATTTTTCTATCAGTTCTCTAATTTTTTGAGTTACTTTTGGGAAAATATTAGCAGGTATTTCTTGAATTTCAGTTCTTAACAAGATGCCGGTACTACCGCCAAATGTTTTAACTTCTACGTTACCCAGTCCAATTTTGTCTACTTCTTTTCTTACGTCAGAAATTTGAATTGGTTTCTCGAATTGAATGGCAACTTCGGTGCCTCCCTTAAAGTCGATTCCAAATTGTAATCCACGAAATATAATACTAATAATTCCTAAGAATAGAAGAGTAGCAGAAAGAAAATAGAAAAATTTTCTTTTTGCCATGAAATTAACGTTTAAATTTTCGAATACTCTCATTTATTGAAAATCTCCTGCTTACTTTAATTAACCTACATTAATTTTGTAGCCCTTTGCTACCATGAAATCAAAAATTACTCGTGTTACAACTAATGCTGAAAATAAACTTGCTACTATACCAATCATTAAAGTAAGTGCAAAACCTTGAACAGGTCCGCTCCCAAATTGATAAAGTATAATTCCTGTGAAGAAGGTAGTAATATTTGAATCAAAAATTGCAGAAAAGGAATTTGCAAAACCACTATCTACTGCTGCCTTAGCAGTTTTGCCGGTTGCCAGTTCCTCTCTAATTCTTTCATAAATTAGAACGTTAGCGTCTACGGCCATGCCAATTGTTAAGATAATACCAGCTATGCCGGGTAAGGTTAATGTGGCGCTAAAACCAGCTAGTACCCCTAAGATTAATAAAATAGTGTTGATTAAACCTACTACAGCAACAGAGCCAGCTTTTTTGTAATAAAAGATCATAAAAATTGATACTAATGAGAAGCCTATAACAAAAGAATTAAATCCTTGGCTTATAGAATCCTGTCCAAGTGAAGGCCCAACAGTTCTTTCTTCGATTATATCCACTGGTGCAGGTAGTGCTCCAGCCTTTAATACAATTTCAAGTAGTTTTGCTTCGTCTAAGCTTGATATGCCTGTAATTTGTGAATTGCCGGTAGGAATTTTATTTATAATTGTAGGTGCGGAATAAACTACGCCGTCTAAAACAATAGCGCATCTTTTATTGATATTTGCACCAGTAATTCTTGCCCATTCCCTTGCGCCTTCACTGTTCATTGACATTGTAACTTCCGGTGCTGAAGTATTTGGGTCAATACTTGCTTGAGCATCTACAATTACTCCACCTGTTAATTCTGGTTGTTTATTGACCATATACATTCGATAATACTTTTGTCCATCTTGACCGATTTCTGGTTTTGCATCAAAAAGGAATTCAACGTTGTCAGGCATAACCTTTTTAACTTCTGGTAATTGCAAGTAATCTAATAATTTTTGACGGTCACTTTCTTTAACAAAAGCATCTGCAATTCTTCCTTTTGAATCAATTAGCCTGGCAATGTAAAAGAATGGATGCTCAATTTTAAATTGTTTTTCTGTTAGCTTTGTGTTAGTTGTATCTTTAGCTGATTTTAACGAATCAATTTTTGAACTGTCAGTTAATGCTTTTGCCAGAACTTCATCAATTTTGTTCATTATTGGGATGGCAAAGTCGGCATCTTTTACAAGTTTGAACTCTAATAGTGCTCGCCCTTGCAATAATCTTTTGGCTTCTTCTTCTCTTGCTATTCCTGGCAATTCTACAATTAACCTTCTTGAACCTTGCTTTTGTATATTAGGTTCGGAAACGCCGTACTGATTAACTCTATTACTAATAATTTCCTGAGCTCTTGTAACAGCGTCTGATTCTTGCTGCTGAAGTTTATTTATGATTTGTTGGTCATCTTCTCTTATAGTTCCAAAGTATCTACTTAACCTAATGCCTCTTTGCTGAAGTTTCTTAGCAAGTACAGTAACAATATTTTCGTCAGTGTTCTTCGTCTCATTTTCTGCCTCTTTCAAGACTTTATTGAAAGTTTCGTCTGGATCTTTAGCAAGGCGTTCAAGAAGCTTGGCAGTGTTGACTTCCATTACAAGGTACATACCACCTTGTAAATCTAACCCTAGTTTAATTCTTTTTTCTCTTGCTTTGCGATAAGCTGGGTTATTAGCAAGTATACTATCCTTTTTGTTTGTTAAAATATCTCTTAAAACTGATTTGGAAATTTGAGGGTCTGCGTTTTTTATACTATCACCTATAACAGCAATTTTTTTAGAAACCTCTTTGTTGTTTTGATAATCTTGGTAGGTGGGATATAATAAATATAATGAAAGTGCTGCCGCTGCAATTATAATGATGAATCTAAATCGTAGTTCTTTCATTCGTGAGTACAACCATTATTTAGTTAATTTTATTGTTTATTAGAATGCGAAATATAGATTGTACCCTCTAAAAAGTCAATTAATATTGCTTGAAAACAAGTTGTTTGTTCTATCACCATTATGCTTAATGTTGCATGTTTTTGTTACAAAACTTATTGTAAATAGTGCAGCAGAGATATAACTCAATGCTTGTATAAATAGTTTGTGTTATTCATAATTGTTGCTTATAAGATGTGTATTTTGTGAGTATAATCTTAAAAGGAATAATAGATATGGAGTTAAACTGTTGTCACTAAAATTAAGGCTGTCCCAAACTAACTTTTTAATCTTTATTTTACTTTTATTTTTTTGAGACAGCCCTACTTGCAAGAAACTATTCTCTTACTACCCAAGTTTTAACGGTTGCTGAAACAGAAGGGTGAAGTTTTATATTGACACTGTAAATTCCCAAAGCTTTAATAGGTTCTGCGATTTCAATTTTACGTTTATCAACTTCGTATCCTTTTTCTTTGAGTGAATCTGCAATCATTTGGTTGGTTACCGAGCCAAAGATTTTATCTTCTTCACCGACTTTAACTGGAATGGTAATAGAGATTTTTTCTAATTCAGCTGCTAATTTTTGAGCAGCTTCAAGTTCTTTAGCTTCTCTTTTAAGGATTTGTTTTTTTTCTTCTTCGAAGCTTAAAATGTTTCCTTTTGTTGCTTGATAAGCAATTTGTCTTGGTATCAAAAAGTTTCTTGCGAATCCATCTTTTACTTCTACCACTTCGCCCACTTTTCCAAGTTTGTCGTAATTTTTTCTTAAAATCACTTTCATTAGATACTCCTTATTTTACTGCTTCAGAGACGTAAGGTAAAATAGCTAAGTGACGTGCGCGTTTAATAGCGCGCACCAACTCTCTGTGTTGTTTCGCACTTAGACCTGTAATTCTTCTTGGTATTATTTTACCTTGGTCAGTTAAGAATTTTTGGAGCTGCTTTGAATCCTTGTAATCGATATATCCAGTAATTACTCTTTTTATTTTTTTCACTGTTTTCATTAAAAACCCCTTATTGCTTATCGTTTTTCATAAGGTCGGATTCTTCATCAGTCAAAAATTTATCGAATGAATTATCCTCAAAATTACTGTCATCTTCAACAGCATCAACAGTATCTTCGGCTGTGCCGTTTCCAGATTTATTGAACTTATTAAGGAATTGAATTCTTTTTGCTTTAATTTCTACAATTGTTCTGTTCTTCCCGTCTTCTGTTTTGAAAGTACGGCTTTGCATTTCCCCGTCAATTAAAACAGCGCTACCTTTTTTAAGACGGTCTCGGCAGCTATCTGCTAACTTATTCCAAGCAACAACTCCAACATAGCAAACATCTTCCTGCCATTGATTGCTGCTGTCTTTATACCTTCTGTTAGCAGCAATGTGAAAGTTGACAACAGGTGTGTTATTAGAAGTTTGTCTAAAAACAGGATCCTTTGTTAAGTTTCCTGCTACTATAACACTGTTAATTTCTGGCATCTTCAAATCAGCCATCGTTACCTCCAAGCTACTTTTGTTATTAATCAGTTACGTTTTACAATTAGTTTTTTGTTAATTCAGGTATTAGTTCTTCATCTTCAGCAGTGACTGAAATTTGTTTTTGTTTTTCAATTGCTTCAAGTGCACGCTTATCTAATGTAATAGTTAGGTATCTTACAATGTTTTCGTCCAATCTAAAATTCCTTTCGATAGTGGTTATGGAAGAGGGAATTGTGAGGTGTCTAATTATAAGATAATAACCAGTTTTAGATTTTTTTATTGGATATGCGAGACGTTTGCGTCCCCATTTATCTACATCGATTATTTCACCACCATTAGTAGTTATTAATTCTTGTATTCTTGATATTGTTTGTTCAATCTGCTCATCTTCTAAAGCAGCGTTAATAATAATCACACTTTCATAGTGTCTTTTGTTCATTTTTTATCCTCCCTTTGGACTTTAAGGCCTTCATTAAAATATAAAAATGAAAGCAGGGTTTTATAAAATTTAATGCGCTAAAATATATTTATTTAATCAATGGTGCAATAACTAATGACACAACCGACATTAATTTAATTAAAATATTAAGTGATGGACCTGAAGTATCCTTAAATGGATCACCTACTGTATCTCCAACAACAGCTGCTTTGTGAGCATCAGAGCCTTTAGTATAAGTAAGCCCGCTTGAGGTAAAGCCCGCTTCAATTAATTTTTTTGCATTATCCCAAGCTCCACCTGCATTTGCTTGAAAAATAGCCATTAACACGCCACTTGCGGTGACACCTGCGAGTAATCCTGCTAGCATTTCCTTGCTGATAAAACCAATGATTACAGGTATAACAACTGCCATTACGCCTGGGACAATCATTTTTTTAATAGCTGCCTTTGTTGAAATTTCAACGCATCTTGAAAAGTCGGCTTTAGCTGTTCCTTCTCGTAATCCCTTAATCTCTCTAAATTGCCTTCCAACTTCAATAATCATTTCCTTGGCAGCTTTTCCAACAGCATTTATGGATAAAGAAGAAAAGAGAAATGGCAGCATGGCACCAATAAATAAACCACCCATAATTATTGGTTTTGAAATATCTATTACTGAAATATCTGCTTGGTGCATATATGCACTGAACAAAGCAAGAGCTGTTAAAGCAGCTGAACCAATTGCAAACCCTTTTCCAATTGCAGCTGTAGTATTTCCTACTGCATCAAGTTTATCCGTTCTTTCTCTTACTTCTTTCGGGAGTTCTGACATTTCAGCAATTCCACCTGCGTTATCTGAAATTGGACCATAAGCATCAACAGCTAATTGAATGCCAGTAGTAGATAACATTCCTAAAGCAGCAATTGCAATACCATAAAGGTTAGCAAACTGATAAGCACCAATTATACCAATTGCAATAATAATTATGGGAATTGCGGTGGACATCATTCCCACACCTAATCCGGCTATAATATTTGTTGCAGCTCCGGTGATTGATTGATTCGCAATTGTGTGGACTGGACTATTTTCTGTGCTGGTATAATATTCTGTAAGCATTCCAATTATTACGCCAGCAGCTAAGCCAATTATTGTTGAATAGAAAACTCCTATATTTGAATAAGTGAAGTTATTGTAGATCCATTTATCAGGAAGCATTTTCATAATGATAAAGTATGATGCGATAATCATTAATCCAGCCGCAGTAAATTCACCAAAATTAAGAGCTTTCTGAGGATTTCCTCCTTCTTTAACTTTAACAAAGAAAGCACCAAAAATTGATAACAAAATTCCAGTCCCTGCTAGTATTAACGGTAGAATAACAGCTTCTAGACCAATTTCTGGGACTGACGGGTCGGCAAAGACAGCACCTAAAACCATTGTTCCAATTATTGCTCCCACGTATGATTCAAAAAGGTCAGCTCCCATTCCTGCAACATCACCAACGTTATCACCAACGTTGTCTGCTATTGTTGCAGGATTTCTCGGATCATCTTCTGGTATGCCCTCGTAAACTTTACCAGCTAAGTCAGCCCCTACATCAGCAGCTTTTGTATAAATTCCGCCACCCACTCTTGCAAAAAGAGCAATCGATGAGGCGCCTAAGGAAAAACCTGAAATTACATTTATAATTTTTGACAAATCCCAAGATAAATTTTGATATATAATAAAAAGTACGCTTAAGCCAATTACCCCCAAACCAACTACATTCATTCCCATTATTGAGCCGCCGGAAAAGGCTATTTGAAGTGCTTCACCTAAACCCGTTCTTGCAGCGTTAGCTGTTTTAACATTTGCTCTAGTTGCAGCAATCATTCCTAAAAAGCCTGCAAAAGCCGAGCAAAAAGCCCCAACAATAAATGATACCGCTATTAGCCAAGAAGAATCAGTCCTGCCAAAATTTGATATACCTAATAAGAATGCTACCGAAACAACGAATATAGCTAAAACTTTATATTCGGTTTTGAGGAATGCGATTGCACCTTCTCTAATGTGATTAGAAATTTCTATCATTATTTCGGTGCCAGAATTTTGTTTCTTAATCCAATTGTATTTTAGATATGAGTAAAGTAAAGCAGATAAACCGATTAGAGGAATAATGTAAATTAATGGTGACATAGAAATCTCCTAATTTGCATCGGGTTTGTTTAATGAGTAAATATCTTTTGAATATTTACTGTAGTAGTCTAACATTTTGTTAATGTCTTTTTTAATGAACTCTTCAATAAGTTCAACAGAAAAGGAGATGTATTTTTTTATTAAGTTCAACTCACTATGACTAAATTTACTTAAAACATAATTAGCTAATTTGCTCTCAGAGTAATCATTACCAATTCCAAATCTTAATCTATGAAAGTTATTTGTTTGTAAATGGTAGATAATTGATTTGAGTCCGTTGTGACCGCCATCTGACCCAGATTTTCGTATTCTAATTTTACCAAGTTCGAGATGGATATCATCCACTACCACAAGTAAGTCACTAATCTTTATATTAAAATTTTCAATAACTTCTAAAGCTGCAATACCACTTTGATTAACATAAGTTGTTGGTTTTACTAATAAAAAATTAGCAGCATTTAAATTACCACTTGCAAAATAAAAATTGTTTTTAGATGGTTTAAAAAAAAGCTTATGTTTTTCAGCAAAATAATCTAAAATTATAAAGCCTATATTATGTCTTGTTAATTCATATTTTTTACCTAAGTTACCAATTCCAATAACAGCTTTCAAGAAGTCTATTCTTCCTCTTTTTCTGCTTTGCCTTTACTTATCACTTCAGGTTCCGAAGGTTCAGCTGTTGTTGTTTGTGCAGTTGTTGCAGTCTCAACAGCAGCAGCTCTTGGGATATTAATTGATACTACTATGACTTCAGGAGGATTAAGTACTTTTACATTTTCTATTTGTATGTCCTTAACGTGGATAGAATCACCAATACCCAAGTTAGAAATATCTATTGTGATATGTTCAGGTATATATTTTGGCAGACAAGCCACTAATAGTTTATGCAGCTGGTGTTGAACGACACCACCTTCTTTAATACCTTTTGCTTGTCCCTCTAAGACTACAGGAACTTCAAGCTCTAATTCTTGTCCCACTTGAATACCTAATAAATCAAAATGAATTATCTTGTCAGTTACGGGATCAAAGTCAACATCTTTAAGAATAGACTTAATTTCCTCTCCCTCATCAATTTTAAGATTTACTATGTGAGTCTCTGAGGTGTAAATTAGAGGTTTTAGCGAACCTTCTGAAGCATAGATAGGTATTGGTTCCATTCCTTTGCTATAAAAGATACCAGGCACAAAACCTCTTTTTCGTAATTTATTATTTGCACCTTTTGTAAAAAGCTCTCTTTTTTTTACTGTTAAATTAATTTCAGACATTTTTTATCGCTCTCCTTACTAACTTTTATCAATTTCAAATAAAGAACTAATGGATTCGTTTCTAAATGAACGAATTATTGCTTCTGCTAATAGTTCAGAAGCGGTTCTGACAAAAATTTTTTTTGTATTAATTGATTCTTTAAGAGGTATGCTATCAGTTACATATAATTCTTTAATTTCAGCATTATTTATTTTTTCTATTGCGTTACCCGATAAAAGGGGATGTGTTACAGCGCCGTAAATATCTTTAGCACCATTGGCTTTAAGTGCATTAATTGCGGAGACAAAAGTACCTGCAGTGTCTATCATATCATCTACTATAAGAACGTTTTTATCTTTGACATCGCCAATTATTGTCATTACCTCTGCAACGTTGTGAGTGGGTCTTCGTTTATCAATTAAGACTAAGCTTGCATTAAGTCTTTTTGCATAAGCTCTTGCTAATTTAATACCTCCAATATCAGGCGAAACAACCACTAAGTCTTTTAATTTATCTTTAAATATTACCGTAAAAATAGGAGATGCATACAAATGGTCAAAGGGAATATCAAAAAAACCTTGTATTTGGGCAGCATGTAAATCCATTGTTATAACCCTATCGGCTCCTGCAACTGTTATAAGATTTGCAGTAAGTTTTGCTGAAATTGAGACACGAGGTTGGTCTTTCCTATCCTGTCGTGCATAGCCAAAATAGGGGATAACAGCTGTAACTCTTTTTGCTGAAGCCCTTTTAGCGGCATCAATCATAATAAGTAATTCCATAAGATTTTCAGCCGGGGGATGAGTAGATTGAACAACAAAAACATCCCTTCCACGTATATTTTCAAGGTATTTTACCCAAATTTCACCATCACTAAATCTCTTAAGGTCAGCCTTCCCTAATTCTAATCCTAAGTACTCACAAATTTTTTTTGTTAAAGTTGGGTTAGAACTCCCAGAAAATATTAAAGGTGCGGTTTCCACTTAAAAAGCAAATTTTTTTTATTAAATAGTCGCCAAATATAATTAAAAGCTTAAGGCATGTCAAACTTTGCATCCACTGTTATTTAGTTCTTTTGCTGAATAAATAAAAAATTACAACTATTATTACAAAGAGGGCACTGTAGTAAATCCAAACTGGTGTCTCTTTTAGTTTAAAGGGACGATAAGTAGCTGTAATGTATTTGCCCGTACCAATTTCATCTAAAGTGTATTTCCAAGTCAATTTATTATTTGAAACTGAAGTGGCATTATTGCTTAATATTTGTCCTGGTAAATAATAAATGTATGTTATTGAGAAGTCCTTACTTTCAAAACCAAAGCCAGTTGCAATTGGCTGTATGAACTGAGAGAAAATTTTTGTGTTTTCAGGTCCGTCTTTAATTGATAATTCGGCACCTTTGAACGCACGTGTTTTATTTAAATTTTCAAGACTGCTGAATTCCAATTCGACCTTTGTATGAGCGGTACTGTCGGAATAGTCTTTATAAACTTCTACATTAGTCAATTTCACAAAATCTGAAAGGAATTCTTTTTTTACAGAGTCTTGATTAAAAATTCCTAAGTTCTCTATTAATAATGAGTCCCGCGAATTTTTCCATTTCATCCAATAGTGGATGAACATATTTCCGGAACCATCGACTTTTATTGTTGTTACTTGGGTGTAGTTTAAGCAGCTGGATAAGTAAACACTTATAATAAGGAAAGTGAAAAATAAACTTAGCTTTTTCATAAATGATTATTTTGTGTAATGAAAATATGCGAAAATTTTGACTAATAAATGAGTATAATTATAATTTGTTTTATCATAAGGAGTCTATATTTTTGCAAGTCAAGTTTTTATTGGGAGAATTTTTTATGCCTACTTATGATTATAAATGTACCAGTTGTGGTTATACTTTTGAAGTGTTTCAAAAAATTTCTGATGAACCAATTGGTTTTTGTCCCAAGTGCAATGGAAAAGTAAAAAGACTTATAGGAGCTGGTGCCGGCACAATTTTTAAAGGAAGCGGCTTTTATCAAACAGATTATAAAAATAAATCAAATAAACCCACTGAGGTAAAAAAAACAGAGGGTGATAAACACTCGGGCGACAAAGATAGAAAGTAGCCAAAGTTACTTTTGGTAAGAATTGCTGTGTATTCTTATAAAGTTAATTAAAAATCTAAACCTAACGAAAGATAATATCTGGGTGATGTATAAGAATGCCAGTTAAATGCCCAAGCCACGTCAAATCTCCATAGGAAAAACAAGTAAGCTCTGAATCCAACACCCATTCCAATTAATAAATCTTTGGTAATTAAGTTGCCGGCTTCATCTTTTGTGAATAGCTGTAATTTATTTGTGTTATTCCAAGCTGAGCCAGCATCTACGAAAGCGACGCCAAGTATATTTTGGAAAAATAGTGGTATTGGACCAGTTAAAAGGTATCTGATTAAAGGCATCCTTAATTCGAGGTTTAACAAGGAATATTTTGTACCAATTTGTTGTGCGTAATCGTATCCTCTTAGGGGTAAACCTGGAGTTAAAAAAGCAAAATCAGCTGCTGATCTTACAGGTATATCACCAGTGGCAAAAGAACGATTAATCCAATTTTCTGTGCCACCAATGAAAAATCGTTGAGGATTAGCCCCACCTGAATAGCCACCAGATATTCGAAAAGCAAAACTGTTATCAAACCAAAATCTAAAATAATTGCGATAATCCCATACAAATGAAAAGAAACTTTGAGTTTTGTTAGTAAGACCAGGATTTCCAAATAATGTAAAGTTATAGCGGGTTCCTTCAATTGGAGATGTGTAACCCCATAATACATTATCTTGAATATAACTTATAGCAGGTATTATGTAAGTTGCATTATCAGATGGTACGGCAATATTATCTAGATTTTCAGAAGAAACGCTCAGAACACTAAGACTGCCATCAATTCTATGAAATCGGTCAAAGGGATAGCTTGCTGATATTATTCCGCCAAAATTTGTAAACCTATATAAGTTAGTACCAAAAAACGTATTTAGGTACACAAAACGTGCTGTATGAAAAAGTTCAACACCCCAATTTGTTCTGTTTTTCAAGTAATAGTAGGCTAAGCCGTAATCGCTGTTTTTTATATCTATTTGAAGGCTGGTCACACCTATTAATCTATGATTACCTAATACATCACTAAAGGCTAATTGTGTTGTTCCAAGTAATCCATAAAGTGTGCTGTAACCTGCGTTGGCATAAATTAAGTCGGGTGAAAAATTAATTTTGTATTTGTTTACAAGATAATTACCATCGGAGTCTAATTTTTCTTTAAATAATTCTTTCCTCATTTTTGCTCTAATACTATCCTCTTTGGTAGTTGTACCGAAGACATATTTGCTGTAATCTACATTGGATGAATCTTGGTAGCCGCTGCTTTTTGCGGTATACTGACCTGTAAATATTCTTCTTTTTCTATGTGTCGAAAGTGTATCAGCGGTATTATTATTGGTTGATATAGTTGCAGAATCTTTTTTTTCAGCTGAAGCGAATGAATGTTCTACAATTGGTAATGGATTAATTCCTTTTCTTAATTGTTTCATAAATTCAGTGGTTTGTAATTCCTTTTTGCCAATGTCTATATTAAACGGGTCATTTAGTATGAAAATATTATAGCCAAGTTTATATAGAGCAGTAAAAGTTAGTTTTTTACCGTCATAAGAAATAGAAGGCTGACTAATAGGAGAGATTGAATTAGTAATAGGAATAGCTTTGTTTGCTAATACGCTGCTACTGTCATTTTGTGGGATAATACTTTTCTTATATAAGTTGCTAATGCCGTTATAGTCAGAAACAAAAATTATTTCTTTACCATCTGGTGATACTACGGGATAGACTTCATCACTTAATTCCCAATCTGTTAAACGTGTTATTTTTTTTGTATTGATATCAATTGAATAGAGGTCTAAGTTATGGTAATTAAAATTGTGCATTGCAAAATCGTCGGGTAAGTTAGCGCCGTTTAAGTACTTGCCTCTGTCAGAAGAAAAAATAATTTGCTTGCCATCAGGTGTCCAAGTTGGATTAAAATCACTAAAAATATCATTTGTAATATTAGTTACCTTTTGGGTATTGAAATCGTAGATGTAAATATCGGATTGTGATGAATTTTGTGCATCAAATGCTATTTTAGTTCCATCATGTGACCAGCTAACAGATTCAATTCCATCCATCTTAAAAGGTAGTTCGTAATAATCATCTGTTTCAACATTTATAACAGCAATTGCATCATACCCGCCGCTTTTTAACGATAAAGCAATTCTTTGATTATCGGGTGCCCAAGAAAGTGAAGGATGCAGTATGTTTAATTCTTCAAAGTCATTTGTTTTTCCGCTTGAAACTACTTTTTTTATAATTTTTCCATCTTGACTGTTCATAAGGTAAACGTTAAGATAAATATCCCTATCTGAAATAAAAGCAATTTTATCACCCTGAGGAGATATTGCCGGACTTGTGTTATAAAAACCCCCACTTTCTTTATTATCTGTAAGTCTTTTAGCATATTCATCGGGGTCTGAGTAAACAGCTATTTCAGGCCAGTAAATTTTCTTTAAGCTTTTTTTCCATCTTTCGTTTAATTCCTTTAAGTCGATGCCTATTGATGCTTTAAGGCCAGGTTCAAGTCCGTTTAAATTTTGAATCTTGCCTACCAATTCTCCAATTTTTTGTTGACCGTAAGTATCAGCAATATACTTAAAAACAGATTGACCACCACGATAGCCTAAGTAGCCGTTTAATCTATCAATATCAGGTAATGATTCAGTGCTAATAGCATCTCTAATGAACATATCGGTATTTGTTTCCCAGCCTTGAGAAATGTATTCAGCTATTCCTTCCATAAACCATTGTGGAAGCTGAAGTGTAATTCCTCTAGAAATAATATTTTGTATACTACCGCCATAGAGCATATCTAACATAACAGCATGTACCAGTTCGTGATGTATTACATGCTGAAATTTTTGATATGAGCCTTCGAAAGGGAACACCACTCTATTTTTAAATGGTTCTGTGAATCCACCCGTGCCAGGGTCTATATATTCATCACTAACATTTGTCTCTTGAAAATCATCGTGGGAATTATAGATTATAATTGAAATTCTGTCGGTTATCTTAAAGTTCAGCATATTTTCTATTTGTGTCAACGAAGATTCTGCAACTGCCGCTGCGAACTCTGTTATTTTTTCACCGCCTTTTGAGAAATAAATATCGAAATGTTTTGTTTGTATGTAAAACCATTCTAAGTTTTTGTATTGCACTTTGTTCTGGCCAAATTGAGCTACCACATTGCAAACATTCACAAAGAGCATTAACACAAAGAATATTATTAGCTTTTTCATTTTTATTACCATTGTTTTAAGTTTAGTTTTACACTAATGCAAAATCAATTTCTCTTTTAGTTTCGTTTACTCTAATTAGTTTAACATTAACCTTATCACCTAATCGAATTCTTTTGCCGGTTCTCTTTCCATAAACCGCATAGTTTTTTTCATCGAACACATAGAAGTCATCATTAATATCTTTAAGCCTGACTAATCCTTCTGCTAAAGTATGACTTAATTCAACAAAAATTCCAAAATTTGTTATGCCAGATACAATAGCGTTAAATTCTTCACCAATTTTGTTTTTGAGAAACTCAATTTGCTTCAGTTTAATTGATAATCTTTCTGCTTCTGTAGCAGAGCGTTCTTTTTCAGACGAATGATTGCAAATTTTTTCTAACTCTTCAAGAGAGAAATTCTTCTCTTTGACATTTTCAACGTAATTATAGATTAACTTGTGAACCATTAAGTCCGGGAACCGTCTGATTGGCGATGTAAAATGTGTGTAATATTTAAAACCAAGTCCGTAATGACCAATGTTTTTTGTTGAGTAAATAGCCTTTGCCATAGACCTGATTGCAATTTCATTAATCACACCCTCTTCTTCAGTTCCCTTTACTTGGTCTAACAATATTTGAAACTGTTTTGAATTGTTCACGGCTTTAGGGTCAAATGAGTAGCCTAATGATTTTACAAAACGGGAAAATTCTTCAATCTTTTCTTTATCGGGTTGATCATGAACACGATAAATAAACGGCGAACGATTTTTTTTATCTAAGTTAATATGAGTTGCAATAATCTGATTTGCTAATAGCATAAACTCTTCAATCAAATTGTGGCTTTCTTTTATTTCTTTAATTTTTACATCAATTGGTACACCATTTTTATCTAATTTAAATTCTACCTCAGGAGTATGAAAATTAATACTGCCTTTTTTTATTCTTTTTTGTCTAAGAGTTTTTGCCAATTTGTTTAGAAGGTTAATTTCTTTAGCAAACTCACCTTCGCCCTTGTCGATAATTTCTTGGACCTCATTGTAAGTAAATCTTCTTTTACTATTTATTATTGATTTTTTTATTTGATATGAGACAACCTTTCCTCGTGGAGTAATTTCAGAAATTACTGAGTAAGTAAGACGGTCTTTGCCTGGCAGAAGAGAGCAGATGTTAGTAGATAATTCTTCCGGTAACATTGGGATTACCTTTCCAACAAGATAAACACTAGTGGCTCTTTGCTGTGCTTCTTTAAAAATAGGTGAGTTATATTTTACATAATAACTTACATCTGCAATGTGCACTCCAACCAAAAAATTACCGTTCTCAAGTTTTTTAATTGAAACTGCGTCGTCGAAATCTTTTGCGTCGTCAGGATCAATTGTGAAAATTATTTCATTTCTTAAGTCTAATCTTTTTTCTATCTCAGTTTTTGGTATTATCTCAGTAAGAGTTTTTGATTGGGCAGTTACTTCTTTTGGGAACTTATATTCTAAATCAAATTCTCTTGCTATAGCTGCTATTTCAGCGTCATAAGAACCAGCTTTACCTAATATTTCCAGAACAGTTCCCTCTAAACCAAATTGTTGCGATTTCCATTCTAATTTTCCAACAACAACCTTATCACCAATTTTAGCACCGTTTAAGTTCTTTTTAGAAATATAAATGCTTTTGGGGAGTTTTTCGTCAACCGGTTCAACAAAATAAAAGGATTTTGTTTTTTTTAACGTTCCAATAATTTTTTTATGTGCTCTTTCTATTATGCTTACAATTTGTCCCTCAATATTTTTGCCGTATTGTTTGGTCAACAACTTAACTTCAACTTTATCACCATCCATTGCTGAGTTTAAGTACTTTCCGGGAATAAATATGTCTTTAATGTGATGATTTTTTAGGGTAACGAAACCATAGCCTCGTTCATTAATTATTTTTAGTTTGCCTATTAATCGTTCATCAGTTTTTTTATTAAGCGAATATCGTTTACCCAGTTTCACGATGAATTCTTCCTGCTGAAGTTTATGCAGATAAAATTTTAATTCTGCATACTCGTGGTCATTTTTTAAGTTTAGTTCTTTTGCTAACTCTTTTGCTTTAATTTTAGACTGGGGATGTTTACTAAAAAAAGATTTTATTTTGTTTTTCATTAGAACTCGAATCTATATTTAAATCCTAATTCGTTAATTTTTTCGTCGAATGTATAAGTTTGTCCTATAGGGTCTCTTCTTTCCACTCTTATAAGAAAGTGGGGATTGAAGAGGTATTCAATTTTTAGGTTTGCTTTTGCAAAGTTTTGAAACAGCTCTGTGGTGCCCCCAAAACTGTATCTTAAATTTTGTATTCTGCCTGATAAAGAAAATCTTGTGTATTCGCCCGACTGAGAAAAAGAGATGTTATTTACCAAATCTCCAACAGCTGAATTAACGAAATTAGTCAATACAGAACCAAGAAACGAAGTGGCTGTATTGCCAAGTGTGTTTGTTTGAGCAGCTACTTGACCTTTATCTTGTGCAGTTAAATCATCCTTAAACTTACCTATTAAAATAAATGAAAACGCGTCCGCATAATCATACTGCGGGTCCCTAATGTCGTGCTGAATGTTATTACTGCCCACATAAACTCCAATGCTTTCCGGGTTGTTTGCGAGATTTTTACCTAAATCTTCTAATGTACCTTTTATTTTTATTTTGACAGCAACTTCTTCAGCTGGTGCATTAGGGTCCCTAGGATTTACATAGTCACTTGTATAAGTAGCTATTACATCTAAGTAAGGGTTGTAAATATTACTTTCAAAACGAAGGTAGCCTTTAGCATCGAAAGTTTTAAAAAATTCCAATTTGGAGCCAGGTAGTAATTCAAATGAACCCTGGGCTCGTTTAATCCCGCTTATACTTTGCAGTTCGAGCTCCCCAGCAATTTCTACCGCTAATCTTTGGTTAACAGCCTGCGAGAGTATAAAAATAATTTTTGCTGAGTTTTCCACCTTAACCTTAATATTGTAATCAAATAAACTTTCTGCAGTGCTTACGATTTTTTTGTTTTTTCTAAGAATTTTTTCGGTCTTCAACAAATTTTGAAAGCGTAATAATTCTTTATCAATTTTTGTTGTATCTTCAATAATTCTTACATCAAAGTTAGAGTTATTTTTGTAATAGGTCTCATCGGTGGTGGTATAAACAAGGTCGGTTTGTTTAAGTAAAATGTTGCCTGTAAAATAAGCACGATTATTTAATAGCTGAAATTTCCAGTCTCCGCTTGTTCCAATTAATAAATCTCCATACAGTAAAGGACTGACGGTCTTTGACCTTTGTCCTAGTACAGCTAAAAGTCCTCTTAAACTTACATCTACTTTATCCAAACTAAAACCTTTAAAACGAATTTCGCCAGTTCCATTAATTTCTCCATTATATTTAGAGCCGCCGGAATTAGCAATTTTAAGACTGTCAATAGTTAAGGTTTGTTTATGGAATTTCAATCTTGTTGAAAAAGAATAATCTAAGTAATTAATTAAGGAACGAAAAGACCCATCTTGAATGCCTAATATGCCTGAGTAATCTGGATTGTAGAATGTACCTCCAATTTTAACATCAGCTATTAATTTTCCTTTTTGGCTGATAACATAAGGTATAACGTTTCCGAATGTGCTTATATCAAAGTTTTCTGACTTTATTGAAAGATTTATTTGGTCGGTCTCAGAAAATCTATTTTTAACATTTATAAAACTAAGATTAATGGGGATAGTGCCAATTATACTAAGTTTTGGGTTGTTGTAATTATATGTTGTGTCAATAAACCTAAGGTCGGTTGAAACGGTCTTATCTTTATAAATAAATTGGCCTATTAAATTGCCAAATTTAACATTGCTATATGATATATCCTTTAGCACCAAACGAAGGTCAATTTCAGGCTTTTCAAAATTTCCGTTTAGCGAAGCAGTTAAATTGCCATTAGTCGAAAGTTCATTTTGGTTGCTGTTCATTAAGTAATTATTTAAAATGCTACCGGTTATACTATCTACTGCAAGTGTTAAGTCTTGAAAATTATCGCCAACTATTTTCCCATTGATATTCACAGTAGTAACGCCATTACGTAAAGTAAAATTTTCAAATCTCATGTGGTCGGAGGAAAAAAATATTTTTGGTGTGTTCTTGTTCACCCAGCTTACATTGTTAAAGTCTATTAAAATTTTGTCAAAGTTAATTGATTGTTCAATAGGGGAAATAAGAAGTGTACCTTCAGCAGCTATGTTGTTTGTACTATCTATGTTTGCTGAAACGTTAAAAAACAATTTACTTTGATTGAAGACGAAATCAGCTTCAATTTCTCTTATGTTAGTATTTGAATAAAATCTTTTAGCTGTTAATGAAATAGACCCGAAAATGTTATCGAATGTAGAGAACCTATTGTCTCTCGTAAAATTAAAATCAGCGTCTAAGCCGGATATATAAATAGTTTTTTGTTTGTTAAGAAAAATAAGATAATTTAGGGAGAGCTGTGTATTAATGGAAAAATTATTGTTTAAATTTTCAATTGAACCACTGCCCGAACCCTCTACATCCAATTTATCGTTATTTAAAAGTTTGGCAATAAGTTTAAAATCCTTGAACTTGAAATCGAAATTAAATTTTAAATCTTCTTGAATTGCTGCGGCGTCATTTTGGATACTAACTGTATCTTTAATAGTATCATTTCTTAAATGAATTGGGTTCATCTCCTCAAGTTTTTTTGAAACAATGTTTGATATTGAATTCGCTTCGAATTGCAGCAGTGAAATTGCTTTTTTAGTAGAGAAATTACCGTATATATCGAAATCGAGAAAGTCGGATACAAATTTAATTTGTTTATTAGTTGAATCTGTATTTACAACCAGCCTGATTTTCGAATAGTCAATATTTGTGTTTTCAAAGTAAGATGAATCAATTCCAGCTTCGAATGTGATATTTATCTTATCTGGGTCAAAGCTTCTGCCCTTGGCATTAAAAAAGAAGTTTAGATTGCTTAAGTATCTTGTGTCGTTCAAGTAAGAAGCGAGATTTAAATTTCTTATATCACCAGAAAAATTATATGTTGCCGAGGTATCTTTATCAAATTGCAGATTCCCGTTTATATTCGCAATATTTTTTTCAGATTTGCCACTCAATTTAATGTTTATCATTTTATTTTTAGCTGTCGACGATATTGCAATATAATCAATTTTGTGGGAGTTGATAGATGAATTTTCGGCGAAAAATTCTAAAGTCGAGTTTAGATTTAGTGGGCTTATGCCTTTACCAATAATTTTGCCTTTAGAGTTAATTTTTGATTTAATACCAAGAATTGGCATTAGATTAAAATCTTCCGTTTCAAAGCTGATATTGTATGCAGTCAGTTTATTTTTAAAGTTGAGTTGAGCAGTTGAACTAATTTTTCCCTCAGAAGAATTTGCAGTGAACTTAGTACTGAAGTTTAGCGGTTCACCATTAAATTCAACATTTATATTTTGTAACGTTAGTTCATCAAAACGAGGTAATTTCAATGATGGTAGAAGCAGATTAATATCTTTGTAATCAATATTAGAATTTTTAATTGACGAGGTTAAGAAGAGTTTTTCGGGCTCATTGAGATTTTGGATATTACCGGTCATCTGCACATGAGTATTGCGAAAATCAACTTTTAGGTCTTCTATGTTAAAATTGCCAAACTCACCCTTGGCTTTAAGTTGCAAGTCAACATTTCCTTTTAGTAGCTCTGTGCTTTCAATAAATGACGATAAATCATCAAAACTAAACGGAGATGCTGTAAGATTTATAGAAATAGGATATTTTTGAAAATCTTTTAGTTCTACATTACTAAACAAATTTAGGCTGTCTAACCGCGCTGTAATGAAAATAGAGCTTTTATCGGAGATAACTTTAAGTCTGTTTACCAAAATATATTCATGCGTGAGTGCTATTTGTCCAGACAATTCCTTCACATTGAATTTTTCTAAATTGGGGGAGAATGAGAGTTCTCTTAAATCAACTAAATAATTTGAATTGCTTATATCCAAATATATCTCTGCAGATAAAAAGAGATTTTTTATCTGCAAGTCATCTAAGTTAATTAGCTTATAAATTTTCTTGCTATATTTATTTTGAAATGTTTGTCGTACAAAATTAACATTTCGTAGCTGGAGGTTACTTGCTTGTATAGCAAAATTAAACTGGCTTTTAGTTGTGTCAGCTGCTTTTGATTTTAAAAGCTTATCAAAGTTCCAAGTGCCTGTACTGTCTTGAAGTAAGTTTATATTTGCATCTTCAAGAAGTATTTTTCTGAAGAATATTTTTTTAAGTAATAATTGGAGGGGGCTGGTTTTAATCTCTATTTTTTTAGCGTAAAGTAGAGTGTCCTTGCTTACGGTAACAGAGACCTTTCTTAGGTAAAATGAAGTAAATATAGTACCGTCAATTTTTTCGATGTTGATTTGGCCGTTTAATGAGGAATTAGCAGCAGCAATTATTTTTTCTCTTAGAAATTCACGGAAGGAGTTTGTTTGAGAATAACCTAAGAACAATATTATTAACAGGCAGATAAAAGCAAATAACCCGATAAAGGTGTTAACAATCTTTCTAAATAAACTTCGCTTTGGTTTTTTCTTCTGCTCAATTTTTGACATTACTTCTTAAATTTTTCCAATATCGTGTTTATTATATTAGTAGTTGATTGTTGATGAACAAACTTGATGGTTTCAACTTTACCGCCATTAGCTTCAACAATTTCTTTCCCCACAATTTTATCTTTAGACCAATCAGCTCCTTTCACTAAAATATCCGGTACTAATTTTTCTATAATTTTCAATGGAGTATCTTCTTCAAAGACAATCACATAATCTACTGGTCTTAAATTAGCTAAAACAAAAGTCCTTTCTTTTTGGTTTGTTATAGGTCTATTGCTGCCTTTAATTCTTTTAACTGATTTATCAGAATTTACAGCCACAATTAATACATCGCCGAGTAACTTTGCCTTGCAAAGATAATCTACATGTCCAGCATGTATTAAATCGAATACGCCATTAGTAAATACAACTTTTTTATTTTCTTTTTTTAATTGATTTCTAATTTTGATTAGTTTTTCTATGGTTACAACAATATTTGTCATTTTAATTCCGATTTAACAGCATTAAATAAAGCATCTAATTCAATTGGCACAATACCAACTTCTTGGCATACAATACCAGCTGCAAAATTGGCCAAGTAGGAAGCTTGGTATATATCTGCTCCAGCGGCCAAAGCAACTGTAAGTGTGGAAATAACTGTGTCACCGGCACCGGAAACATCTGCAACTTTCCTTGCTTTAGTGGAAATTTTCCTCTCAGATTTCCCGTTTTCAAATATTGCCAATCCTTTTTCGCCTAATGTTAAAATAACATATTTTGATTTTAGTATTTCAAGAATTCTTTTCCCGGCATTAGTTATGTCTTCATTTGTTACTATTCGTATTCCAAAAGCGTCTTCTGTTTCCTTCCTATTAGGCTTGAAGACTGTAACATTTTTATACTCAAAGAAGTTATCAAATTTGGGGTCGACAGTTATAATAATGTTTTTTTGATTAGCCAATTTAATTACACTTTGTATTAAACTTTTTGTCAGCACGCCTTTGTTATAATCTTCTAAAATAATAGCATCTAAATCATTTATAATGTCTGTTAAGAAGTTCATAATTTTCTTTTCAGTAGCCAATTTTATTGGGTGTGTTTTTTCTTTGTCAATTCTTACGATGTGCTGGTTATCGGCTATAACTCTTGTCTTAGTTGTAGTTGGTCTACCTTTTTCTGTTATTATTGCGTCAGGAATTATATTTTTTTCTTTAAGCAGTTGTTTAAAAATTTTGCCGTCGTTGTCATCACCAATTAATCCAATTGGTATTGGTGTAGCCCCAAGTGATAAGATATTATTTGCTACGTTCATAGCTCCGCCAAAACGAAAGATTTCATTGTCTATTTCTACAATAGGAACTGGAGCTTCAGGTGAAATTCTTTTTACGCCGCCCCAGAAATACCCATCTAACATCATATCTCCAACTACGGCAATTTTTTTCCCAATAAATTTTTTTTTAAGCTGTTCTAGTTTTTTGATTGAAATGTTTAGCATCATTTATCCTTATAATTCCATGTGGCAAATTTATTTTTTAATTCGATTTTTACAAGATTAGATTCAGTTCCAATCCACATATTTGTTCCGTCGAAAAAAAGGCAATTTACCATAGATGGTATTTGTTCGTCTCTTATTGGCATAACTCGATTTGTTAATCTGTTAATTAAAACAATACCTCTTCCAAAAGCTTCTTTAGATGAAGAACCGAATTGATATAACGCTGCCCAGATATAATTACCAGTTCTACATAATGCGTTAACACCATTACCGGGCAGACCGTTGGTAATGTCAAACTTATGCCATTCATTTTTTCTGTTGAATTTATAAATTCCGCCTATGTTAAATTCCGGTCTCTCTTTAGTTAAGAACTCATCAGTGCCAATCCAAATATTGTTCCCTTCGAAAACAATGGAGGAAATAGAAACTTGTTCGCCCTCGCCGTTAAAAAAATTTAGTTTGTTGTCGTAAAATACTCTTGAGCTTGGGTCGCTTAAATCTTTATTTGCATAATACTTATGCAAACCCGCCTCAGTGCCAAACCAAATTAGACTATCGCCGTCAATAGCTATTGTTTTTATTGTGTTAGTTTTCTCGTTGCCATTGATGGTCATATCGTAGTCAAAGAATCGTTTAGTGTTGAGATCATATTTAGAAAGATATTGAAATCTTCCAATCCATAATACATTTCGGTATTTGTCATAAGCAAGTGCGCGAATCCAATTACCTAATTGTCCGCCCAAACCAAATTTTCTTTTTGTCCAATAATTTTTTTGCTTATCGTAAATAAATAAACCATCTGTTGAGCCAGCCCAAACAAATTTATCATTAGCAGCAATAGAATAAAATATATCTTGTTGAATGTTGCTGTTTTCTGTAGAAAAATTTATAAACTTATTAGAGGCAGGTGAATATTTGTAAATTCCTTTGCCATTAGTAGCAATCCAAATTGATTGTTCATCACTGCAAATAGCTGTTACGTTGCTACCCTTCAAAAAAAAATTTATAAAGTCAGCATTTTGAGCAGCTAAATTATAGACAAGCAAAAAGAAAAGAATAAAAGAAGTATGTTTAATCATTGGTAGAAAAGCATTTAATTAATAACTTTCTTTAGCGGTTGGAAATTTTCCATTTTTTACATCATCGATATATTTTTTCACTGCTATATCAATTTCTTCGGCGAGATTAGCATAATATCTTACAAATCTTGGATGGAAATCAACATTGAGCCCAAGCATATCAGGCGTAACAAGAATCTGACCATCGCAAAAAGCTCCAGCACCTATACCAATTGTCGGTATTTTCAGTTTACTTGAAATTGATTTAGCCAGTTTAGCCGGCACTTTTTCCAGCACTACTGCAAAAGCTCCGGCCTGTTCGAGTGCAATTGCGTCTTCGGTGATTGCTTTTGCTTCTTTAACACTTTTTCCGCGCGCCTCATAGCTTCCATAGGAATGAATGCTTTGCGGAAGCAGACCAACGTGACCCATAACAGGAATTCCAACCTCAGTAATTTTTTTAACTGTTTCAGCTATGCGTTTACCACCCTCAAGTTTTACTGCGCTTGCCGGCGTTTCTTTCATTATTCGTCCTGCATTTCTAAATGCCTCATCTGGATTGGTCTGGTATGACATAAACGGCATATCAACTACAATCATTGCCCTTTCAACTCCTTTGGCAACAGCTTTGGTATGATAAATCATTTCATCCATTGTAACAGGTAAGGTCGTATCGTTGCCTTGAAAAACGTTGCTTAGTGAATCCCCGACAAGAATTATATCTATGCCAGCCTTATCCAGAATTTTTGCTGTTATAAAATCATAGGCCGTTAATGCAGTTATTTTTATTTTTTGTTCTTTTAGCAGCTGAAGAGACTTAGTAGTAATTCTTTTAAAATCTTTTTGAATACTCATATTGTACTCTTTATTGTTGTATCAATAAAATCAATTTTGAATTCATTTTCAAATCCTATAATTATGCACTCAGATAATCTTTCGTAGTCGACTCTTTTATTCACTATTGATTCAATTTCTATTGTTTTTTCTGATAATTCTTTTTTCAAGTTTTCTTTTTGTTGTTGATTAAGAGCTAAATAATCAGGTAATTTTTTATGGAAGTCACCGCATAAAATTGACCCATGTTGTAAGACTGTATTTTGCATTTTTCGTTGTGCACTTCCAATTAATTTTCTACCATGGAATTTTACTTCATTTTTTGCTGTTGATGCAAAACAAATTAAACCAGTTGGAGAATTAACCACAGAAGGGAAGTAGGGCTGAGAAGGTTCCAGTTCGGCTTTAGATAAAGCTGGGTTATATAAAGATAATCCTTTTATTAAGGCTATAGAAGTTTTATAGTAAATTTCTTTAGGAGTTAATGAATAACTTAATGGAATTATGACAGAGTATGTTAATTCTTCGGCATGTAAGATTGCGCGACCGCCTGTTGGTCTTTTAACCACATCAATTCCATCTTCTTCAGCTTTGATTAAATTGACATCTGAAAAATTTTGGTTAGCTCCTATCGAAATACAAAAAGGTTTCCAACGATATAATCTAAAATAAGCATCGTCCTCTTTACAATTTAAAGCTAATTGATAGTCGAATTCCATATTAAATTGACCTGTGGAAAAACCGCTTTGTATTAAATGCCAGTTCATTTTCGTATGATACTTCTTGTGCTGTTATCTAAAAATTTTACAATATTTTGTACCAGCGGGTTATCTGAGTATTCATTTCGGAGTTTTTCTTTTGCATCTGAGAACAGCAGTCCTGAATCGTATAGAATCTGATAAGCTTTTTTTAAGGTGTTTATATCCTCGGTGGTAAAGCCTCTTCTTTTTAGACCAACAATGTTAAGTCCCTCATAACGAAGCGGTTCTCTTCCGGCAAGCACATAAGGTGGAACGTCAGATGAAACTTTGTATCCGCCGCCGACCATTGCATGTTGACCAACTTTGCAAAATTGATGCACTGGGGTCGACCCTCCTATAATTGCCCAATCCTCAATGGTTACATGTCCACCTATCTGTACACTGTTTACAATAATACAGTTATTGCCTATGTAACAATCATGTGCAACATGTGCATAAGCCATAATTAAAGTATTTTTTCCAATTGAAGATTTACCTGTTGCGTTAGTACCACGATGTAAAGTAGCAAATTCTCTAATGATAGTGTCATCACCAATGTAAAAGTAAGTCATTTGGTCGCCCTTGAATTTTAGGTCCTGTGGTATGTTTGCAATTGAAGCTCCTTGAAATATTTTCACTCGATTTCCAATTCTGGCGCCATCATAAATTACAGCGTGTGGACCAATCTTGCAATCATTGCCAATTACCACATCATCATAGATTACTGCATATGGTCCTATGGTAACATTTTCACCTAAAATTGCATGGGGACTTACAATTGCGGTAGGGTGAATATCAGTCATTTGTTATTATTGTTTTGTGATTTATTTTCATTGTCAACTACAGCGGCCATAAATTCTGCTTCGGCAACGAGGTTGTTTTCGACAAAAGCACTGCCTTTAATAGAATAATACTTGCTTTTTTTACTTATAATCTCTGCTTCCAAGATAAGCTGATCACCAGGTGTAACGGGTTTTCTAAATTTGGCATTGTTGATGCTCATGAAGTAAACGAGTTTATTTTCTAAATTAAAATAAGTATTAAGCAATAAAATTCCGCCAACTTGCGCCATGGCTTCTAAAATTAAAACGCCAGGCATCACCGGTTGAGTAGGGAAATGCCCCTGGAAAAAAGGTTCATTTATTGTAACAGATTTAATTCCTACAACTTTTTTTTCAAGTTCGAGCTCAACAATTTTGTCCACCATTAAGAACGGATAACGGTGAGGAAGAATTCTCTGAATAGCATTAGCGTCGAATACGACACCTTCTTTTTTTACGAATTGGTATTTTCTTACTAACTTTTTTTGTTGATAAAGTGCTCTTATCTTTTTAGCAAATTCTACGTTGGCTTTGTGACCTGGTCTTGCAGCAAGAACCTGTGCTTTAATAGGCACACCAATTAAAGCTAAGTCGCCAAGCATATCTAATAGTTTGTGACGGGCTGGTTCGTTTTTAAATCGAAGGGGTGTATCATTTAATATACCTGTTGAGCCAACTTTTGGCAGTTCTTTGAGATTTAATTTTTTTTGAAGTTTTTTAAGTCTTTCTTCTTCATAAGAATGGTCAACAATTACAACAGCATTATCTAAAGTGCCGCCTTTTATTAAACCTTTTTCTGCAAGCATCTCTACTTCGCTTAAAAAGCAAAATGTTCTTGCAGGTGCGAAATCTTTAACAAACTCTTTTTCCAGGTCAAATAAACCAGTATGCTGGCTTCCTAAAGCCGGGTTTTGATAGTCGACCATAAGTGTAATTCTGTAGCCGTCTAAAGGCAGAGCTGCAATATCAATTATAGTGTGGTCCTCTTCACTATGGTAAATTACTGTTTGGTCAATATAAAGATAATCTTTTGGTGCATCTTGAGTAACAAAACCAGCTTCTAATAACTTTTCAACGAAAGGCATTGCGCTTCCATCGCCGACTGGTGGTTCAATGCCGTCAAGTTCAATTATGATATTATCTATTTGAAGCCCAACAATTGCAGCGAGAACGTGTTCTACTGTATGAACCTTGGCATCTCCAAGTCCTAAAGTAGTTCCTCTTGATATATCAATTACATAATCTACATTTGCTGGTATTTCAGGTCTGCCGCCCAAGTCTACTCTAACAAATCTAATCCCGTAATTTTCTGGTGCTGGTTTAAAGGTGAGGGTGCATTGTGTACCTGTATGCAAGCCAATCCCAGATATTGAAACAGCTTTACCAATAGTTCGTTGTAGTTCTAACATTAATTTTTTTCCCTTCTTGCTAATTCTGAAATTTTTGCTTCTAAAAATGCAATTTTTTCTTCTAATTTTTTAATCTTTTCGGAATAGAAGGGCAAATTTCTTATATGTGCTTCATATTTTAGTTGAGAGTTTAATTCTTCTATTGGGGTACCTCTGTATTTCCCAGCTTTGGTTATTGATTTTGAAACTCCTGATTGTGCACCAATTAATACGTTATCTGCTATTTCTATGTGGCCCACAAATCCGGCTTGACCTGCAATAACGCATTGATTGCCAATTTTTGTACTTCCAGAAATTCCAACCTGAGCAGAAATTACAGTGTTTTCACCAATCAATACATTATGTGCTACTTGGACTAAGTTGTCAATCTTAGTGCCTCTTTTTATTATTGTTGAACCTAAGGTAGCTCTATCAATTGATACATTCGAGCCAAGTTCAACATCATCTTCTAAAATTACATTGCCAATTTGTGGAACTTTATTATATTTTTTTCCCTCGTCTTGAATATAACCAAAGCCGTCAGACCCAATAACAGTTCCCGAATGAACAATAACATTATTACCCAATATGCAATTTTCTCTTATAGTTACATTTGGGTAGATTATGCAGTTTTCACCAATTTTAACATTTTCCATTAATACACTATTGTGCAGAATAATAGTGTTATCATTTACTATGCAATTTTCGCTTATAACCACATTTTTACCAATTTTTACATTTCTACCAATTTTAGCAGATTTATCGATATAAGCGGATGGGTCGATGCCTGAAATTTTTAATTCCGGCTTGAAGTAAGTAACTATAATTTTTTGAAGGGCAGCGTTAGGGTTATCGACCTCAATATAATTAGTGTTTTTATTTGATTTGTTAAAATCCGGTTTAATTAGAACAGCGCTTGCCTTAGTTGTGGGTAAATATTTTTCATATTTGGATAGGTATAGGAAAGTGAGGTCGCCTTTTTTTGCTTCTTCAATTTTGGCGACGTTAGTTATCTCTAAGTTTGGGTCGCCAATAAGATTGCCGCCGACTAAATCGGCGGCTTCTTTTAATGTTATTTTCATATAATTTCATTTTAATTTTTCAAGAACGAGATTGGTAACATCGTATTGTTCTTTTGCATATAAGAACATTATATCACCACTTCTGTCAAATATAAAGTCGTAGTCGCCTTCTTTGGCTACTTCTTGAATTGCATTAAAAATTCTGTTTTGAATGGGTTTCATTAGTTCTTCTTGTTTCTGGAAAAGTTCACCTTTAACACCAAACTTATCTTGTCTAAATTTATTTATTTGGTCTTCCATATTTACAAGTTCCTTTTCAATTTCTGCTCTTTTTTGTTCGCTTAGGACAAGTTTTCTTCTTTGGTAATCATCATATTTAGTTTTCCAGTCTTTTTCCATTTTATTAAGTTCTTCCTGCCACTCTTTAATAATAGCATCTAATTTTCGTTGTGTGTCTTGAGCATCGGGTAATTGTTTCATTATAGTGTCGGAATCGACATAACCGATTTTTAGTTGTGCTAAGCCTGTTGCAGAACAAAAAATTAATATAAAGATAGTTAAAAATATGGTTTTGGTTTTCATTTTGATCTTTCCAAAAATTTTTTATTTGCCTCTCTTTAGCCTGTCCAGCACTTTGTATGTAATATCATATTGAGGGTCAGCATAAAGAAGTACAACATCACCAGCCTTATCAAAAACAAATTGCATACCCTCTTCTTTAGCAATTTGGTTAATTACATCAAATATTTTCTTTTTTACGGGAGCCATAATTTTATCCTGTTGAGTAAAATATTCTCCATTTGGTTGACTAAACTTCTGGTCCCTAAAATTCTGAATTTTCTGTTCCTTTTCAAGAATTTTCTGTTGAGCTTCTCTTTGTTTTTCAGGTGTCATTGTGTTAGATTGTTTTTGATAGTTGGCAATTTCATTTTGATAATCGGTTGCCATACTGTCTAAAGTTGCCCTCCATTTTGCTACCAGCGCGTCCAAGTCGCTTTTAGCTTTAACTGCTTCTGAGTATTGTGATAAAATTATTTCAGAATCAATATACCCAATTTTTAGCGCTGAATTTGTTTGGGCATAAAAATTTGATACAAATAAAAAAGCGAGAAAAAGCATTATGATTTTTTTCACGATAACCTCTAAAGTTTGTTGTTAAAATCCTTTACCAAATTGAAAATGGAAAATCCATTGTGGTTTTTGACCGTCAACACTAAATCGGTCGAAGCCATAGCCGTAATCAAAACCAAGCAGTCCAATTGGATTAATTAAAATTCTAGCACCAATACCGGCAGACCTTTTCAAATCAAATGGATCTGTCTGTTTCAAATTTAGGAAAACATTACCTGCTTCTGCAAATGCTAATATATATATTGGTATAGGTTCTCTTGCAAGTGAAGCTCTAAGTTCAACTGTTATTTTTTCCATAACTCTGGAACCTATTACATCGCCAGCTGAATTTCTGGGTCCTATGCTTCTATCTTCATATCCTCTCAAAGGTGTTGTTGCAATTATTAGTCCATTACCCCCCATGTAAAAATAGTCGAATGGTTGAATAGGCGTGCCAGCTTCTAATTCTTTTATATATCCTAAGTTAAAACCAGTATAAAGTACAATTTTGTTTGTATTGAACATCGGTTTGTAGAATTCAGTATTAAATAGAATTTTATAATAATTAACATTACCTGGCAAAAAAGGACCGCCTGAAATTTCACTGTTAAGAGAAACCCTGGAGCCTTGAGATGGGAAAACTGGATCATCAATATTTGTACGTGAGATAGTTACTCCTACTGTATATTGTCTGCTAAGCCCTTCAGCGTAATAGTTAGCTCCATCGATTACGTCATTGTATTGGAATCTTCCCTCCCCTTGAACATAAAAATAGTCATCAGGCCATTTTAGTCTTCTTCCAACCTGAAAACTAACACCTGATTGTCGAAGGTCAAAAACATATCTTTGTCTAGTGTCAAACATATTAAAACCGACTGAAGTAGGAGTATCCATAAACCAAGGTTCGGTAAAACCGAGGGAGAAAGTTCTGTAATAGTTCCCAACGCCAAATTGCCAGTTAAAGTTAAGTATTTGTCCTGCCCCCATACTAAATGGATGCTGCAAAGAAAAATTTGTTAAAGTAAATCCAATTGAGCCACTAAAACCAAAAGCGCCGCTGTAACCTACCGAAGCATTTAAGTAATCACTCGATTTTTCCTCAACTTTGTAAGAGATGTTTACTGTACTATCGTTTACTGGGTTGTAATTGACTCCTTTGTAAAGAGCTTCGGCATTAAAATATTGTAAATTGGCAAGTTGTTGAATGCTTCTTATAATCATAGCTCGACTGAAATAATCGCCTGGTACTGTGTATAGTTCTCGTCTAATTACTTTGTCCATAGTTTTGCTGTTGCCGGAGATTTCCACTTTGCCAATTTTGAATCGGTTGTTTTCAGTAATCTTTATATCAATATCTATGGAATCAGGTTCTATACGTGTTTCTTTTGTGTCTATATTGAATAGCAGAAAACCATTATCTTGGTACATAGAGGAAATGTCAGATTGCTTTTCGTTAAAGTGGAGGTTGTTATTAAATTTTTCTAAGTCAAAAACGTCACCTTTTTTGAAATCTAACCTTTCTAAAATCGCTTGGTCTGAATAAACAGTATTACCTTCAATGTTGATGTTTCTTACTTTATATTGAGGACCTTCGTAGACTTTTACAATAATATCAAGTTTAGTTTTGTCTGGAGAATATGCAATACTATCGCCAAGAATTAAAAAGTCGATATAGCCGTTTTTTCTATAAAACTTTTCTAAGAGTTTTTCGTCTTCCTTAAACTTATCCTTGTTGAATTTTGGCTTTGACCAAAATTTCCACCATTTAGGTTCTTGAGTATCGTCGAATTGGCTTTTTAATTTATCATCGTCAAAAGCTTTATTTCCCACAAAAATAATTTTGTTAATTGTAACTTGATTTCCTTCTTTTATGTCATATAGCAAAACTACTCTGTCTTTAATTCTGTCAATAGAATTGATTGAAGTTAAATCTCCTTTTTCATACTCTGTTTCGTAATGGTCGGTACTATCTTTTTCGTTTGTCCATGTAATAATTATTTTCTCGCCGCTTGTATCTGCGTTAGCAAAAACAAATTCTTTAGGTGTAATAACCGCGTTTAAAAAGCCGTCGTCTATGTATAAGTTTTTTATATCATTTTTAATTTTGTAGATATCACTCGGCTTAATTGATTGTCCTCTTACGATTGTAATTTTTTTATTAATATCATCTGTGCTTAGTTCATCGTTGCCACGAATTATTATTTTCTCTAAGCGCGGGTATTCTTTTACTTTTATAAGTAAGAAAATTCCCGTGTCAATTTTTTTGTCGATTAGTATTTGGATATCATCAAAAATGCCAAGCTTCCATAGTCTTTTTATGGCATTAACAGTTTGATCACTTGGTATTTCGATTTCATCACCAACTTTTAGCCCTGAATTTGCAATAATTGTTGAAGGGTCAGTTGATTTATTCCCTTGCACAGAAATGCCTAGAATTCTGTAACTCACCCTTTGTTGTTGGGATAAAATATTAAGGTGAAAAATTAATATTAAAATAAGGCTAAATTTTAACTGCGTGCGAAAAGAATTTTGCGTTGTCAATATTGTTATTCTTCTTTTGTGATAATTGTTCACTTACAAGACCAAATCTTCTTTCTCTTTTTTGAAAATCTTTAACTGCCTGCAGCAGATGTTTGCACCTGAAATCTGGCCATAGTACTTCCGATATGAAAATTTCTGAATAAGCAATTTGCCATAATAAAAAATTGCTAATCCGAAACTCACCACCGCTTCTTATTAACAAGTCGGGATCTGGTAAACCCGCTGTAGAAAGGGAATTCGAAATTATGTTTTCGTCAATATCTTCAGGTTTTAATTTCCCTTCTTTGACTTGCCGAGTTATATTCCTTACAGCTTGAGTTAGTTCCCATCTGCCGCTGTAGCTTAATGCTAAATTCAAAATCATTTTTGTGTTATGGGCTGTTTTAGCTATTGCAAAATTTAATTCGTTTTGAACAACAGCTGGCAAGGAATTTTCATCGCCAATTGAAGTTAATCTGATGTTATTAGAGTTTAGTTCATCAGTTTCATTTTGTAAACTTTTAACTATCAAACGCATTAAAGTCGATACTTCTTCGTTTGGGCGCTTCCAATTTTCAGTTGAAAAGGTGTAAAGGGTTAGAACTTTAACCCCAAGTCCCACGCAAGTTTCAACTGCTTCTCGTACAGAATCAACTCCTCTTTGATGGCCTGCAACTCTTGGCAGCCCTCTTTTTTTTGCCCATCTACCATTCCCATCCATAATAATTGCAATATGTTTGGGAATATTGCCTCTTTGCTTTACCTCTAATATTAACTTTTCGTCTGATTTAGATAACCGACGAGCCAATGCATAACCTTAATTTAATTTTAGACTAGAAAAAATAGTTTCCAATGCTATAAATGTCAAGAAAACCTAAGGTCATATTATTTTCATAATGATTTTAATTGTAGTTAATCCCAAATTTTCCACCAGCTTGCTGGCAGGCCAGACTGCTACCGAGTTAGGAAAATGGGAATCCATCCACGAAGTGGTGGATTCCCACACTTCGTGAAAAGTGAATTAAACAAATTATATGAATAGTAGTAATAACTATGATGATATACCACTAAGTGGTCACTTCTCATGAATTTTTTGGGTTAATTATAAATTCCTTCCTGCGCCAGAACTACAACTCCCATATATAGTTCTACAATACAAACAACGTTAGTGGGTTTTGCAAGTGTAACAAAAAATATTTTTTCAGAAGTTCCTATTTATTTATAACAACAACTTTAATTTGACTTTTTAAGTCGGGTTCTAAGGTAGAAATAATTAAGCGAGTTTTTTCTTCTAGTTCGGCCGGGACACCTAAGAACAAAGTTATTTTGTTATTCGAGAATCTTGAGTTTTTCTTGGCAAGGAAATATAGTTTACTAATTAACTTGGGGTCATTAATTTCATCGGGAGTTAAAATTATTCCAATCGCAATCTTTTTTTTATACTTTGCAATTGCATCTACATCATAACCACCAATTGGTTTTGGCTCAGGCAAATACTTGCCGTACTTTCTACTTAAAGTTAGAAATCCGTTTTTCCATAAATGGTCAATTAGCTTATCAACTTTTTCACTATTAGAAGGCATAAGACAATACCCTAATCTTTATGTTAATAAAATTGGTATAATGGGTGAAAATTTTTTATTAGTGATTATCTTAATGTTATATATTTTATCATACTCAAACATTTTTATCTCGTTTGAATTTTCTACTCTTCCATAGAGCACTTTTTTACCCCTTTTATTCTTAGATATATAGTAAGGTTCCAAAGAAATTTTATTCATTCCATAAAGGAATTGAATTTTATTTCTATTGAAAATAGCTGATGAGAATAATAATGTTTTCATGAAATGCCTCGTTAATTATATGTTCTAAAAACGCCTATTACTTTCCCAATTATGTTGAAGTTTTCTGTATTAGAAATTTCAATATCTGCATAAGATTCATTTTCTGGATGTAGAATTATTTTGTTTTCTTTCTTAATGAATCTTTTCATTGTTGCTTCATCACCAATTAGGGCTATTACAATATCACCGCTTGCAGCTTCTTTTTGAGGGGATACTATTACAAGGTCGCCTTCTAAAATTCCAGCATTAATCATACTGTCACCGCGAACTTTTAATCCGAAACAATCTGTTTTTCTTTTAATTATGCTTATATCGACTAAAATATTGCCTTCAATATTTTCTTCTGCTAATATTGGTTGTCCAGCTGCAACTCTGCCAATAATTGGCAGTGAAATAAAATTTTCTTGTTGTTTAATATGTTTATTGCTCAGCGGTATAATTGAAAGGGTACGACTTTGATTGCTCTCATTAGTAAGGAAACCTTTTTTTATTAATGCATCAATATGCCTTTTTACCCCAAAAGTGCTCGATATATTGAATTTCTTGCCAATTTCTCGGTAAGTAGGAGGATAACCATTAAAATCTACATGTTGTTGAATAAATTCTAATATTTCTTTTTGCCGATTTGTTAATTCATTTTTCATTTTGGTGTCCATTTGTTCACTGCAAATATAGTGAACTGATGTACACGTGTCAAGAATTTCCTAAAAAAAGAGGAGGTTTTTAAGGGGACAAATAAGCCGCACTTTATCAAATGCGGCTTGGCAAGACTTAGATATTCATTATTGGAAGCGACTAATCAACGTAAGTTATCCAATTGTAACGGTCTTCAATTTTCCCGTATTGGATGCCTGTTAGTTCATCGTATAGTTTTGTGCTCAATTCGCCAGCTTCTGTATCACTGAATTTTATTAATTCATCTTTATATTTAAGCCGACTTACTGATGAGATAACTGCTGCGGTTCCAGTACCAAATATTTCTACCAAAGTTCCTTTTTTATAACTATCAAGAATTTCATTAATAGATATAGCTCGTTCAGAGACATTGTAACCCCAATCTTTAAGTAATTGAATTACAGATGCTCTTGTTACACCAGGCAAAATAGAGCCAGCTAAGGCGGGAGTTGCCACTTCATCTTTAAATCTTACGAAAATGTTCATAGCGCCGACTTCTTCAATAAACTTTTGTTCAATAGCATCTAGCCATAGGACTTGTGTATATCCTTCGGCTTTTGCTTCTACTTGTGCAGCTAAACCCGCGGCATAATTGCCAGCAGCCTTAGCTTCGCCTGTTCCTTTGCGAACCGCCCGAACATATTTATCTGTAACCATAATTGGAACTGGCTTGAACCCTTCTGGATAATAAGGTCCAACAGGACTTAGCATAATAATGAATTTGTAATTTTCAGATGGTCGAACACCAAAACAAGGTTCAGTTGCTATCATAAATGGTCTGATGTAAAGTGAATAACCGGGTTTTGTGGGTATCCAATCCTTATCAATTCTTACCAGTTCTTTGATAGCTTTAAGGAACAGGTTTGAGTCAATCTGCGGCATACTCATTCTTGCAGCAGAGTTATTAAATCTTTCAGCATTTTTTTCCGGTCTAAATAATGCAATACGACCACCTACTTGCTTGTAAGCTTTTAATCCTTCGAAAATCGCTTGTCCATAATGAAAAACCATCGAAGCTGGGTGAAGACTTAAATTATGAATTTTTTTGATAGTTGGATTGTGCCACCCGCCTAATGCAGAATCATAATCCATCTCAAAAATATGGTCTGTAAAAGTTCTTCCGAAAACTAATTTCTCTGGAAGTACAACTTTTGATTCTTTTTCTGCAGTTTCATAATGGATATCAATCATTTTATCACCTTCTTAGTTTAATGACGGTCAGTTTATTTTTAAAATTATGTGTGAGTGATTCCTTGTTATTTGCGTTGATTCATTTTTGATTTCAAATATAAAAAAATACCTCTAATAGGCAAAGGTAGTATTGGTTTTTTTTATTTAATTTAGATTCAGCTTTTATTTTGATAATTAAATATGTACTTCTGTTATATTCTTTAATATGAGTATAAATCTATTAAAAAAAGTAGATGCTGAAAGTGCGTAAAGGATTATTAATATTATGTTGTTTATTAATGCTGTTAACTGGATACTCGAATTTCTGTGCACAATCAAAGTTGACTGATACTCAGATTGATTCATTAATAAATATCGGCACAAGTGAACTTAATAAAAAAGAATGGGGAAATGTACTTTCTATCTTTGACAAAGTTTTAGATGCCGACCCTTTGAATCTTTATGCAAATTATTACTTTGCGGTTGCTCAAAGAGAAAAGGCACTTATTGCCGACCCAATTTCAAGAATTTTTAGATGGAACAGCTCCGAAAATCATTTTAAGAATGTTATTAAGTTAGATTCAACTTTTAAAGACGTGTTTTATCAATATGCTTTGCTTCAATTATACAAGAAAAATTATTTTGAAGCATTGGACTTAGTTCGACATCAATTGAAAATTAAAAACAACATAAGCGAAGTTCGAAAAGGTGTTTTTTATTTGTACGATGTTGTATTCCATAATGAAGATAACGATAATTTGGAAAAGTGGCTGTCCAATCCTAAGTCTGACTTTGATATGTATTGCTTAGGCGAATTGTATCGAAATACTAATCGTCTTGACCAGGCTAAAGAAATTTTTAACTCTATTATTGCAAAAAAGAATATATCTCTTACACCTGCCTATATATCGTTAGTGAAATTGTATTTGCAAGAAGAAAATCCTCAGAAAGCAGCGGAGATTTACTGGAATGCAGTAAGTTCAGTCTCAGATACCGTAGAAGGTAATTTCCTCTTAAATGATCTTGTTTTTTTATTTAATGAAAAAGATTATTCAGTGTTCAAAACTCTTAAGACCGCTGATGATATTAAACAATTTATTAAATCATTTTGGTTTGGCAGAAATCCATATCCTTCTATGCCTTACAACTTGTATTTAACTGAGTACTATAAGAGAATAATTTATGCTGAAAAAAATTTCTGGTACGATGGACTTAGATTAACAATTTATGATCCCAATAAATTAGATATTATAAACTATCCGCTTTGGTATAAGTTAAATAATAGGTTTAATGATCAAGGTATAGTATATCTTCGGTTTGGACAACCAAATGAAATATCTAATTTGACTTCTTCTTCAACTTCAGATGTAATCTCTTGGTTGTACAATGAAACATCAAAAACTTCCAAAATGATTTTTCATTTCGAAAAGAGCTTTAATGCACCTGCAAATTATTGGAAACTTGTGCCTGGATTTACTGATAAGTTTATTAACGAAAGATTGGCTGTATGGGATTCTAGGTATCACGATTTAGACCCAAACAGCAATACCTTTTCAGATATTTTGAAGGAAGGCGTAAAATCAATTGAAACAGTGTTAACTACAGATAAATTTAATTGGCCGGAAGATTTGAAATTTTTAGATGCGTATTATTCAGTATCACAATTCAAAGACGTTTCATACTTGAGTTTTTTAGTGCTCTCATTTGCAGTACCTACATCAGAATTGACTAAGGAATTTCAGAAAAAAGACAGTCTTAATTTTGAATCTGCAATTACAATTTACGATGCTTCCATTAATCCAGTTTTTCATATGGTAAAAAATTACCGTGATGAAACTGCACTTTCTGTAAATGCTTATGATAGTCTTTTTATCGACAAATATGAAGTTCCATTGAAAGCGGGGTTATACTTTGTTTGTTTTGATATTTATTTGCCCAAACAGAAAAAGGTCTTTGCTGTAAAATTTAAACAAGAATTGAAAAATTTTGAAAACGGCAAATTTCAATGCAGCTCGCTTGAGACAGCATTCGATATTTCGTCGATTTATAATTCGGGGTCGAGAGACAGAAAATTTCTTAAAATAATCCCGAACCCTTCCCGGAAATTCAATCAAAAAAATAATGTTTTTGTTTACTATGAAATTTATAACTTGAAAAAAGATAAAGATAGGTTGGTTCACTATACAATAAATGTAAATATTGAAAGAAAAGAGTCCGGAAATTTTATTTGGAATTTCATCAGTGGAATTTTCTCCTCTAAAAAATATAGTCTATCAATTAAAGACAGTTTTATGGATACTTCGACAAACGTTTCTAATTTCCAGGCGTTCGATATGAGTCAATTGCAACCCGGTGAATACGTAATGAAACTTGAAATTAAGGATGATACAAACGGAGAAGTAACCTCAGCTTTTTCGGAATTTATTCTGGAGTAGGTCGGAAGACCGTTCCGACCTCAGGTATTGATCTTGTTGAGTTTGTGTAAGTTAATGGGGCGGTAAGTCGGGACGGCGTCCCGACCTACAGTGCTATTCTACAAAATCTTGTATTTGCGAAAAAGTTCGATTAGAATTTTTGATAGGTAAGAAAAAACTTTCAATCGTAATTTGACAGGTTTATTTCTTATTTTTGATTAATATAATTCAAAGGGCGATGTTGAAAAAATTTTTACAGTTCTTAGGGGCGAAGACAATAAAGTTTTTTCAGGAAGTGGGACAAGTATCAACTTTGTTTTTGGACGTACTTAGAAATTTCAAAAGACTGATTAAAAACAATAAAGATTTTTTTTATCAGATGGAACATATTGGAGTTAATTCACTTCCGCTTGTTTTTATAATTGCAATTTTTACTGGTGCAGTCTCTGCATGGCAGGCAGCCTATCAATTAAAGGGAATTGCACCGCTTTCTTTTTTAGGTACTGCAACAAGCAGAGCAATTATTACTGAATTGGGACCTGTGTTAACCGCTATTGTAATAGCAGGCAGAGTAGGTGCATCAATAGCTGCAGAAATCGGTTCAATGAAAGTAACAGAGCAGATAGATGCACTCGAAACTATGGGAATTAGCCCAGTTGGCTTTTTAGCTACACCGCGTTTTTTTGCATCTATTATTATGATGCCAATCCTTGTAATTTTTGCTGATCTAATAGCTGTAATTGGTGCTTATCTTATTTCGAATTACTTTCTCGGTGTTTCTTTTGATGTTTTTTTTGAATCGGTAAAAAGATACTTCCTCTTTGGTGATTTTACATTCGGCCTTATCAAGGGAATGATTTTTGGCGGTGTGACTGCATTGCTTGGATGCCATATTGGATTTAGAACAGAAGGCGGGGCAGAAGGTGTAGGACTTTCAACAATTAAATCTTTTGTTGTAAGTTCTGCTATGATACTAATATTAGATTATATACTATGGACGTTACATTTTTGAATAGCGTTAATCCCCCTCCCATTCTAAATAAAGAATAATCCTTATAATCTGCCATTCAAATAATATATATAACCCTTACAATTTAGTAACCTTGTCAACTATTGTAATCTTACTAATCTTGGTAATTTGCTAATTTGGTAATCTTGGTAATATTTACAATTTACCTTGACCTTATTACTGAATGCCTGTAAGTTGGAATTGTAAAAAGAAGACTTTTATTAATTTTGTTATTAATGCGGCTTAGTTCACTTTTAATGAAAATACGTACTATTATTACGACCCACCCAAAACAAAAAAGAACATTGAATTTTATTACCCTCACACGTAGCCAGAGAATCCCTGGCGAAGTTAGAATGCGTTCCCAAAAGGAATTGCTTTCATTAACTAATTTAAAAACATTATAGGAGATGTTATGTCGGACTTTGTAAAAGAATTAATGGCACAAGTAAAAGCAAAAAACCCTAACGAGCCTGAATTTCATCAAGCAGTTTATGAAGTAGCTACTTCTTTAGTTTTAGTTTTGGAAAGACATCCTGAATATCGTGCCGCAAAAATTTTAGAAAGAATTATTGAACCTGAACGAGTTATAATGTTCAGAGTTCCGTGGGTTGATGATCAAGGCGAAGTTCAAATTAACAGAGGCTTTAGAATTGAGATGAATAGTGCGATTGGTCCTTACAAAGGCGGTTTGAGATTTCACCCATCTGTGAATTTAGGCATCTTAAAATTTCTTGCTTTCGAACAAGTTTTTAAGAACAGTCTAACTTCTCTGCCAATGGGCGGAGGAAAAGGCGGTTCTGATTTTGACCCTAAAGGCAAGAGTGATGCAGAGGTTATGAGATTTTGCCAAAGCTTTATGAATGAACTGTTTCGTCATATTGGACCTAATACAGATGTACCTGCAGGAGATATTGGCGTTGGAGGAAGGGAAATTGGTTTCTTGTTCGGTCAGTATAAAAAATTAAGAAATGAATTTACCGGTGTATTGACTGGTAAAGGTCTAAATTGGGGTGGTTCATTGATTCGTCCAGAAGCTACTGGATATGGTTCTGTTTATTTTGCTTCAGAGATGCTTGCAACGAGAGGTGAAACTCTTGAAGGGAAAATTTGTTTAGTTTCTGGCAGTGGAAATGTTGCTCAATATACTGTAGAAAAAATTTTACAACTTGGTGGTAAGGTAGTTACTCTTTCAGATTCAAACGGCTATATTTATGATGAAGAAGGTATTGATGAAGAGAAATTAAGATTTGTAATGGATTTAAAAAACGTAAGAAGAGGTAGAATCAAAGAATACGCACAAAAATATAAAAATGCTGTTTATACAGAAACCGACCCTTCGGCTGATCATAACCCACTTTGGAATCACAAAGCTCATTGTGCTTTCCCTTCTGCTACGCAAAATGAAATTAACGGCAAGGATGCGCAAAATCTAATCAATAATGGTGTATATGTGGTAAGTGAAGGTGCAAATATGCCAACTACTATTGATGGCATAAATATATTTCTAGAGAATAAAATTCTTTACGGACCTGGCAAAGCTGCAAACGCTGGAGGGGTTGCTGTCTCCGGCTTGGAAATGGCTCAGAACAGTATGCGCTATTCTTGGACCCGCGAAGAGGTTGATAACAGACTTCGCTTAATAATGAAAAATATTCATAAGACATGTGTTGATACAGCAGAAAAATACGGCACACCGGGTAATTACGTTAACGGTGCAAATATTGGTGGATTTATAAAAGTAGCAGATGCAATGCTTGACCAAGGAATTGTATAAAATAGAAACCTTGGGGGTTAGCATTTAATAAATCTTGCCTCCAAGGTTTTTAGTTTTTGAAGTAAAACACCATCCTATGTTTAACAATGGTTTTTATCTAACTAAAAGCATCTTCTTAGAAATAGTCACTTTACCAGAAGTAAGTGTATACAGATACACTCCGCTTGCAAGGTGTGAAGCATCAAAATTAACTTCATAAGTTCACGCTTCTTTCTTCTCGTTGACAAGTGTTGCTATTTCTTGTCCTAATGTGTTGTAAACTTTTAATATGACAAATGCAGCCTCTGGAATTGTAAACTTAATTTGCGTTGTGGGATTAAATGGATTAGGATAATTGTCAAGGCTGTAACCTTCTTCTTGCTTGTTAATTACAACATTATTTTTCTCTGACTTTTCAAGTTTAATTCCCATTTCTCTTGCCGCAAATTCAGCTAATATACTTTGTTGATGTTTTGCTATTAATTCTGTGAAACTTTCTTTTGCTTTGGTTGGGTTGTCTAAGTAATACTTGTAAATCAATCCTTTCTCATAAAGCATTTCACTTGTTAAGTCTTCATCTTGTGTTGTTCTTAAAATTTCATCTGCAGTTGCTATTGAATTTTCATACTTCTTTTCATCAACATTATCCCAAATGAAATATCGATTTATATATGGAAGATATGCTTCATATTCTTTATTAAGAGTTAATTGTGTTAAGTAATTATTGAACGATTTTTTGTCTTCTTTTGCTTTGTACAGATGATTGAGTTTAGATAAAGCTGCCTTAATTACTTGTCTTTCTTTTTCTGTTTCAACTATGTTTTTATAATCTTTGATTAGACCCGTAAAATCGTTTGTATACTTATTCTTATCGTATTTAGCAGCTTTAGTGTCTTCGCTGATTTTTCTGAGCAGCTCAAGATATTTCTTGTCTGCTTCTTTTAATAGCTGCGAATTAATAAAATTAGGTTCACTTGTTCTTTCAGCTATTGCAGATTTTGGCATTCCGCAGACATCATTTATTCCGGTAACAAATACATTGCCATAAACCGGGTATGGTGAACGGCTGTAAGTATTGCTTATTGCATAAGCGTAAGCGCCATACTCTGCGTCGATATCTACCAAATTACCACAGAAGATGTTGTTTGTGCCTATGTTGTAAGAGGCGTTGTTTGTAAAATAAACTGCGACGTCACCGTTGGAGATAGATGAATAGTATAAATCTCCAGTGCAATCTTAAGCGGTTAAACCAAATGATGCACCAATATTACTTGCACTAACAAAGCATATTTCGTTCATTGAGCCGCCATAGTTAGTAGCAATCCTAGAACCAGTAATAGTAGCGTTTGTGAAATCTGTCCATGTACTGTTGTTTAATGTTATCCCGCCGCCCATTGTCAAGTTGGAAACGGTAATGTAACTTGAATTTGTGACGGAAATACTTCCATTCAATGTAGTGCTTCCTTGTCCTTGACCTGTGAGAGTGATGTTAGATTTGCTGCTGAGGCTTGGGTTTTCGTTGTAAGTGCGTGGTTGTAGTTCGATTGTTTGATTGGAGGAAGCATAATTAATTGCTGATTGAATAGTTCCAAAGTATCCTTTTAACGAGCCGCTTTGTTTTAAGTAAACACAATTAGGGTCGCCGCCTTGGAAGTTTACACTGCCGCCGTCAAGTAAAATACCGTAGCCGTTGAAATTAACTGTGACATCAGAGGTTACAGTTAAAGTAATGCCAGAAGGAACTGTAACATTGCCGGTTAAGGTGACATTTGCCCACCATGTTTCGTCTTCTGAAAGTGTACCGCTTGTTGTTGCACGGTACTGGGTTAAATTTGCCATGTAAGTTGTTCCATCATCATGGTAAGTTACTTCGTGCGAGTATGATTGATCGTATGATTTAATTACACCCCGCCATGTCCATCTACTTTGTTCAGCATAAGTACCATTATACCAGATTCTTTGGTAACCTTGATTATCAATTTGCGGTGAAACTGCAGTTAAAGTTAGATTTCCGTCGGGTACATTGTTTAAAATGCGTGGAGCAGTATAAGTAACATTATTACCATTGCCTATCTTGGCAATTATCTGTCCATGTGTATTGTTACCGCTGTTGTCGGTAAAATTATTATCAATTATCATATCCCAAAGGGGATTGTAAAAACTCCGTACTATTTTTTGATCACAAGTATTAAGGGACCTGCGAACAGGGACATTATCATTCCCTGCACCAGCTACCATTATGCTGGTTGAATCGTAGCTATGTCCAGGTCCCATAAAAATATGTCCCATTTCGTGCAGCACAACTGTATAAATATCGCGTGCTTGATCTGCTTGTGCTACGCTTGCATAAGGTGTCCAAATCTCGGTTGAATTAATCTTTAATTCATGCGGGTTTGGTGTATTCCCTAAATAACCTGACATTGGCTCAAATGTTATTCGAAAACTTGCTTCAGAATAATTGGTGGTTTCACTCATATCCGAAATTACTATCCCTTTTGCATTAACCGCACTTTTCCATGCATTTACTGCAGCATTAATAGCTGAAACAACCCATTGTTTTGCTTCTTCAGGGTCGATATCTGAATAATTATATCCTCTAAACTGTGCCCCGTTTAGGTTTCTATCCCAATACCATTTGTATGTTGAGGTGGTAATTGTTCTATACCACGTGGGATAAGGTTCTGGGCACTGAGCCCGATAATTCGAAACAAACAAGAATAAGGATAAAAACAGAATTACAAAGGAAGTTTTCATTTTTTATCCTCCTTAAAAAATAATATAATTTTATTAACAGTTACTTGCTGCTCTTCATTCCTAAAAGGATGAAGGAAAATCGTGTCTTTAACAAAACAACTTTTTGATAAAGACGATGCTGTTTAGTTACTTTATAGCTTTTTAAGTCCCATTAAC